>QIFJ01000097.1 GCA_003229755.1 Pseudomonadota bacterium | reverse complement strand
CGAGTTTCTCAGTAGCCCATATGCCGTAGGGCGTGGGAGTCCTCGATCCCACTATCGCTACAGCAAGAGCGTCCTCTGCCAGGTATTGCCCCCGGACGTAAAGCACTTCCGGGGGGAGCTGGATCTGGCTTAATAAGTCTGGATAACTTTTGTCTCCATATCGTATCTCGTATTGTAATTCAGTAGCAGGCATTATTCGATTTAATCAGCAAGTGCCCTAGCAAGTTAAAAGTTGTAAGTTGTTCTCTGGAAACCAGAAACCAGGAATTAGAAACTGCTCTAATCAGCCAACTCAAAATCAATATGTCTCCTGCTCGTGTCAACGCGTACTACCTTGACTGTGACCCTGTCGCCTATCCTGATGGTTCTTCCGGTATTCTCCCCTAAAAGTAGGAGGTCTTTTTCCCGGAAGTGGTAGAAGTCGTCGAAAAGGGAGGAAAGTCTGACCAGCCCCTCTACAAAATACTCCTCCAGTTCCACGAAAAAGCCGAAGGACGTTATTCCTGAAACGATCCCGGAGAAGGTTTCACCAACCCGCCCCGCCATGAATATGGCTCTCATAAGTGCCAGAATATCTCTCTGGGCCTTCTCGGCATTCTGCTCCGAGGTGGAAATATGGGAGCAGACTTCCTCAAGGTCTTTGACACCGAGGGGCCTTTCCAGACCCAGGATGCCTTTCATGGCTCTGTGGACAAGCAGGTCCGAATAGCGGCGTATGGGTGAGGTGAAGTGTGCATAGTCTTTCAGGGCAAGCGCAAAGTGCCCTTCAGGGTGTGGGGAATAAACGGCTTTTTTCATGGATCTGAGGATCACTGTATTTAAGAATCTCTCTTTGGCCGTGCCCCTTACCGATCTCAGTATCTTCTGGAAGGGTGCCGGAGACCTCCGGGCCGCCGGTCCCAAATGATAGCCCATGGCCGAGAGAAGCTCACCTAATTCTGCTATCTTGTCCTCGTCCGGAGGCTCGTGAACCCTGTACACTCCTGACACGTTCGATTCGCGGATCTTCGCTGCGACGATCTCGTTAGCCAGAAGCATGCATTCCTCAACCAGACGATGGGATGAATATCTGGGAGCCCGGTATATATTCTCTATATGCCCCCTGGCATCCAGAGAGACTTCAGGCTCGGGAAAATCGAAGTCGAGACTTCCCCGGCCGGTCCTGCGCTCTGACAGACGAGCGAACAGCTCCCGCAGGGTTTTTAGATTTGCCTCAATTCCTTTACCTGAAATTCCGGATGTCTTTTGCGTGAGGTATTCTTCCACCTCCACATAGGTAAGCCTGGACCTGCTTCTTATGAGGCTGGGATAAATACGGTGTGCCGCTGGATTCCCCTTGCTGTCTACAGTTACCTCACACGTGAATGTGAGCCTGTCTACATCCGGGTTCAGGCTGCAAAGGTCGTTGCTCAATCTCTCCGGAAGCATGGGTATGACCATGTCGGGGAAATAAACCGAGTTGCCCCTGCGCCGTGCTTCCCTGTCCAGGACGGTATCCGGCTTCACGAAATGAGAAACATCGGCGATGGATACATATAGTTTGATCTCATTGTTCGACCCTGTTTCGGCGAAGAGAGCATCATCAAAATCTTTGGCCGAAGCACCATCAATAGTTACGAACAGGAGATCACGAAGGTCTTCCCTGGTCTTCCCGGGATCTTCCAGGGACGGATCGGAAAGAGAGCTGGCTTCGGATATAGCCGCCTTTGGAAATCTGTGAGGAAGATTGTGGGTATGGATGACAGCCATGGTCTCGGTCTGCTGATCCTCCGATGAGCCAAGGATCTCCACGACCTCACCCCTGCCCGGGCTGCTTTGCGTTGGGTATTCGGTAAGACGTACCACAGTCATGTGGCCTGGCTGTGCTCCCATCTCACACCCAGGAGGGATGATAACATCTCTCCTGATCGCCCTGTCGTAGGGGCGGCCAAAAGAAATGCCATCCTGTACATCGAACAAAGCTACAAGTTCCTTATGGGCTCGCTCGACTATTCTTACTACCGAACCCGAGGGTTTGCCTCTGAAATAGTGCCGCTCATGTCTGACGACTATCCTGTCACCGTCCATGGCGCCCTTCATCCGGGCCGGGCTGATAGCTATCCCCCTGGAACCATCATCCGGGATGAGGATTCCAAGGCCTTCGGTGTTTATCTTCAGCTTGCCGGTGATGAGCTGGATCTTTGACGGGAGGGCATATCTCTGTCCCTTTATCTGGATAATGTCCCCGGTATGAACCAGTGATGAAAGGATCCTGGAAAACTTGCGCTTTTCCTCTTTGGGGATCCTCAGGGCAGAAGTCAGTTCCCTGGCCAACAGAGGCCGGGTTGACCTTCGCCCGAGATATCTGAGAATAAGTTCTCTGTGATCTTCAGATACTTTTCTTCTTTTTTGTGATCGTTTTTTTGAGTACCTACTTGACAATGAATTTCTCCCTGTGTATTTGTCTTCTGTCTGATCAAGGATATGTCTTTTGCTGTAAGCAAGAAAAGGGCCAACGGCAGACTTGCTCAGCAGAAATATGCATGCGAAAGTGGCGGAACAGGTAGACGCGCTGGGTTCAGGACTCAGTGGAGGTAACTCCGTGGGGGTTCGACTCCCCCCTTTCGCACCATTCGTACATAACGGGCGCTTCCGGCGCCCGTTCAGGTTCAGTTTATTCTGAACCCACGTTCGCGATCCCGATCACTCCAGCTGAAATAAGTATATCCTCTGTCATTCTGGTCTGTTTGAAAATGTGCGCTGTCAGGCCGAACTCAGTGGCCCTGCGGACATTTTCGGGATTGTCGTCGAAAAATATTCCTTCCGCAGGAAGAATATTGCAGCGCTCGCAGGCGATCCTGAAAATCTCCAGGTCCCTTTTACTGAAGCCCTCCTCATACGAAGAGATCACCTCGTCGAACTGTGCGAACAGGTCGTCCCTCTCATCCAGCTCGTAGAGCCAGTTGGTCTGATCCGTAAGCAAGGCCACCTGTGCCTCACTGAGCAGTCTCCTGACCAGTTCAGGCATCCCTTTCTGAGGAATAAAGGCTTTCAGGATCTCCGATCTGTACACGAAAAGCGGCTCCGCTATCCCGGCTGCAGTGGCCAGCTCCTCCCAGTAGGTCCTCTCGGGTACGCTGCCGCACACATAGCCGCTGGAGAATACAAGTTTCGCTGCTGTTGAATAAAAGTCTTCCTCATCCAACCCGAACCTGCGGGCGATCACGAACATGCCATCGCGGAAACCCTCGCTGTAGTAGACCCCACCAAGATCGAAAAAAACAGCTCTTATCTTCATAAGCTTTTCCGGATTCTCTCCAGGTTAGTTGGTGGTCAACTGGCGGTGCAAGTCATTGATTTGGGCGCCCCTTAACGGGCGCTTTGCTTCGTGATTCACCAAAACCCGGACTTGATAATTGTTGACTAATTGCAACGTCGTGTTAACATTTACCAAGTTAGTAACACAATGTGCGGAAAGGACTCTTCACGTAATATGCACATCCCCGATGGATTTGTAAATGGCCCTGTTAACGGGATAGCTCTGGCCGTTGCTGTCGGATTCTGCGGTTATGCGTCCCGCAGGCTGAAGCGTGATATGGATGAGAAGCAGGTACCGCTTATAGGGGTTTCCGCCGCCTTTATCTTTGCGGCTCAGATGCTTAACTTCCCTGTCGCAGCGGGTACGAGCGGACATTTTCTCGGCGCAGCCTTTCTTTCGATCATCCTTGGACCCTGGGCCGCCAGCCTTGTTATGGCCCTTGTCCTCCTGATCCAGGCGTTGGGCTTTGCGGACGGTGGTATCACAGCGCTGGGAAGTAATATCTTCAACATGGGAATCGTTTCGGTCCTTGTTGGCTATTTTACATATAAATGGCTGGTCAAACTCTTACCACCTAAAAGGGGATCCATCATGGTGTCTGCCGCGGTTGCGTCATGGCTTTCCGTCGTTAGCGGTGCTTCGATGGTTGCGGTGGAACTGGCTGTTTCAGGAACCAGCCCACTTGTAGTAGTGCTTTCGGCAATGGCGGGTATCCACGCTGTTATCGGGGTAGGAGAAGCCCTGATCACAGTGGCGATTCTGGGCACACTCCTTGCCTCCAGAAGAGATCTTGTGCCTCAGGCAAGAAGGATTTAGCGAGAATGACCGCCCGGAATAAAAAGAACTTTAAGCTTGTATTCGCGGTCCTACTGGTAACTGTTGCACTTGCGACTTTCGTTTCGCCCTTCGTGTCCAGCTCTCCCGATGGCCTGGAAAGAGTGGCGGGGGAGTTAGGCTTACGGAAGATCACCGGGGAAGAACCCGCCGCCTGGTACAGGGTTTTCGCGCCAGGTTATGAAGTCGGTGGAATAAGGTCGAAATGGGCGGCAAGGGCAATTGCCGGGGCAATTGGTACAATATTCGTATTTTTTGCTGGAACTGGCATCGCCCTTACTCTCCGGAAGCTCAGGCATACCCATCGCGACTCAGAAGATCGTATCGATTAAGGACACAGGATGGAGCACGGTTTTCTCGATAAATACAGCGATCTGCACAGTCCGGTCCATTCTCTCGATCCCAGGATCAAGGTGGTT
>QIFJ01000151.1 GCA_003229755.1 Pseudomonadota bacterium | reverse complement strand
CCTCGGCGGCCAGCAGCATACCCCTGGATTCCACTCCCATCAATTTAGCCGGTTTCAGGTTGGCAACGATGGCTATTGTCTTGCCCACCAGGTCCTCTGGCTCGTAATTTTCCGCGATACCGGCAACGAGCTGTCTCTTCCCACCGGCGTCCACGACCAGCCGGATAAGTTTCCTGGATTTCGGTACCTTTTCAGCTTCAAGGATGCGGGCCGCTATCAGCTCAACAGTGGCAAAATCTTCTATGGATATCATGTTCTCCTCTCTCTCTCCTTTCCCTGTTTCCCTTTTTTTCTTCTTCTTCGATCTCTTCGGTTTTTCCACATCCTCAGGGCTCGCGCTATCGGCGATCATTCCGATCTCAGGCACCTCCTCGATCCTGGGAAATAGGGCAGGTCCGCGGAAAGTCCTTGTCCTGCCGGGGAGCGCGCCCCATTTTTCCAGGGATTTAACGGTGTGGAGTTCCTTCATCCTGGCGATGCCTGTCTGGCGGAACATCTTATGGCCCGTTTCAGGCATGTAGGGGCTTATCATCACCGCTATGTGGCGGATTGCCTCGAAAAGCGTGTACATAACAGCGTCCAGTTTCTGTTGGGCATCGTCATTGAAGAGAGCCCACGGCGCTGCCGAGTCGATATATTTGTTGGCGTTACCAATAAATTTCCAGATCGACTTCAGCGCCCGGTCGAAAGCCAGGTCGTCCATATAGCCCGATATCGCCAAGGACGAATCGGCCGCGCGTTCTGAAAGGGTTCTTTCGGCATCGCCCAGGTCGGCATCAGCCGGTTTTTCCGGGATCTCTCCCGCCCTGTACTTGTCCAGCATTCCCAGGGACCGCTGGAGGAGGTTTCCCAGGTCGTTGGCAAGATCGGAATTGATCCTTCCTGTGAGCGCCGAGTGGGAGAAATCACCGTCTAGCCCGAAGGGAACCTCCCTGAGGAGGAAATACCTGATAGCGTCATGGCCGTACTCGTCGGCAAGCAGGTTCGGCTCAACAACATTGCCGATGGACTTGGACATCTTCTGTCCCTCTACGGTCCACCATCCGTGGGCGAACACCCTCTTTGGTGGCGGCAGGCCCATACCTTTTAACATCGTTGGCCAGTATACAGTATGGGTGGTGAGGATGTCCTTGCCGATCAATTGAGTTGAATTTTCCCAGAAGGATCTGAATTTCTCGTCATCAACCCCGAAACCGGGTGCCGTGGCGTAATTGATCAATGCGTCAAACCACACATAGGTTACAAAGTCGCTGTCAAAAGGTATCTCAACACCCCAGTTAAGCCTTGCCTTTGGCCTGCTGACGCACAGGTCCGCGAGGGGCTTTTTCAGAAATCCCAGGATCTCGTTGCGGCGTGCTTCCGGCCTTATGAACCCGGGATTGTCCTCAATGTGTTTTTGCAGCCACTCGCGATAATTACCCATTCTGAAGAAATAGTTGGACTCGTCAATACGAATGACTTCCCTACCGCAGTCCGGGCAGTTTCCGTCCACAAGGTCTTTTTCCGTCCAGAACCGTTCATCGGGTACGCAGTAAAGGCCGCTGTAAGTACTGTTGTAGATATCTCCATGCTCCTTTAGGGTTTCCATGAATTTCTGAACAACAGCAATATGGCGGGGTTCGGTGGTTCTTATGAAATCGTCGTTGCTAATGGCAAAGCGCCTCCAGAGCTCCTGGAAACGTACTACCATCTCGTCGCAGTGTTCTTCAGGAGACAGGCCCCTTTCCCTGGCGGCCTGCTCAACCTTCTGTCCATGCTCATCGGTTCCCGTGAGGAACAGGACTTTTTTCCCCGCTGAACGCATGTAGCGGGCGATCACATCGGCGGCTACTGTAGTATAGAGGTGCCCGATATGGGGGACATCGTTTACGTAGTAGATGGGTGTCGTTACATAGAAGGTGTCGCTCACTTGATCTTCTCCTGGAATTCCTCGATTGGCATGGTCAGCGGGCCATGATCCGGGATGTCCACGGTGATGGTTCTTGTGAAGATGTCCCAGCCCCGAACTCTGCCAGTCCCTTCCGGAAGGGTAACCTTCTTGCCAACCTTGGGGAGGTTCCTGGAGACCTCCTGATAGAGGTCGTATTCGTAGTTAAGGCAGCAAAGAAGCCTGCCGCATCCACCAGATATCTTGTTCGGGTTGAGGATGACATTCTGCTCCTTTGCCATCTTCACCGATATGGGGGCGAACTCCTTGAGGAACGTGCAACAGCAAAAGGCCATTCCGCACGGCCCGACTCCCCCCATTAGCCTTGCTTCGTCCCTGATGCCGATCTGGCGCATCTCGATCCTGAGGTGAAATTCCTTCGCGAGGTTTCTCACAAGCTCCCTGAAATCAACTCGCTTTTCAGCGGTGAAGTAAAATATCGCGTTGGAGCGGTCCAGCAGAAACTCGACGCTGACCAGCCTCATGGAAAGTTCCCACTCCTCGATGACATCATTGCAGTAATCGAAGGCTTTTTTCTCCAGTTTCCTGTTTTCCTCGTCGCGCTCCATCTCGTCCGGTGTGGCTTTGCGCAGTACTTTTGATTGCTCACACTTTGTACAGGGAAGCTCAAGTGGAGGTTCGATGACAGTTCCAATGGCTTTTCCCTTCGGGCCGGAGACTACGACCTCGTCT
>QIFJ01000269.1 GCA_003229755.1 Pseudomonadota bacterium | reverse complement strand
AGATTCGAATGGCCGGGGTTTTGGGTGTAATCACTCGCCTTCGCAACCCCCTTTTAGCTTCGCTTCGTGATTCACCAAAACCCCGGCCTGAAATAATTTGGAGATGATCGGAAATTGGAGATTGGAAATTGGAAATTAGAGCATTGGAGCATTAGATATTAGAACATTAGACATCAGTTCATGATTTCCTAATTACCAATCACCAATCACTAATCACTCATTACCCGTCACGCATCACGCATTACACGGAGTAAGACATGAAAGTAAACCTGGACTGGCTATCAGACTACGTAGAGATAGACCGTTCACCCGAGACGATAGCGGAGGATCTCACCATGTCCGGTCTGGAGGTTGAGGGCATTTCAAAATTTGATGGCGATACCATACTGGAGCTTTCAGTGACACCAAACAGACCGGATCTGCTCTGCCACGTGGGAGTAGCGAGGGAGCTGGCTGTGCTCTACGACAAGGAGCTCAAATACCCCGACACGGATGTCGAGGAGAGCAAAACACACGTTGAGGCCATGTCCAGTGTCGACATTGAAGACCCGGCGGGCTGTCACAGGTACAGTGCCAGGGTTATGACAGGTGTCACCATAGGGCCGGCCCCCGAAGAGATAGTCAAAAGGCTGGAGTCAGTGGATGTGAGGAGCATCAACAACATCGTGGACGCGACCAATTATGTCATGATGGAATTGGGCCAGCCGCTTCATGCTTTTGACTACAATCTGCTGGGAGAAAACAGAATAGCGGTGCGCCTCGCATCGGCCGGAGAAACGCTCAGAACCCTGGATGGTCAGGAAAGAAAACTGGAATCTGAGGACCTGCTTATATGTGACGGTCTGGGTCCGGTGGCCATGGCGGGCATAATGGGCGGCGAGAGTTCCGAGGTAAGGGACGACACTGTTGACCTCCTGCTTGAGAGCGCCTGTTTCGATCCTGTCACCATCAGGCGGGGCGCAAAGAGGCTGGGTTTGTCATCAGAAGCGTCGTACAGGTTTGAAAGGGGGACGGATCCCACAGGTACGGTCCGCGCGGTAGACCGCCTCGCGAAACTCGTGAAGGAATGGGCTGGAGGAGAGATATTCGCAGGGGCGCTGGACACTCATCCTCGAGTTGAGGAGGAGCGAGTGGTGGATTTCAGAACATCCAGGGTAGATGAATTCCTCGGCATCGAGATCTCAGAGGAAGATATGCATTCAATTCTCACAAAACTGGGGCTGACGGTCAGAAAAAGCAAATCCGGGAACTGGAAGGTAATACCTCCGGGGTTCAGGAGAGACATCAGCAGGGAGGAAGACCTTATAGAAGAGATCGCAAGAATATACGGATACCATGAGATACCGGTGACTATGCCCCTGGGAAGAACCATACCGGTGAAGCCGGAACCCGAAGAGCGTGTGATACTGAGGGCTAAATCGGCCATGGAGGGGATGGGTTTTTCCGAGAGCATTACCTACAGCTTCATAAGTAGAAGTGAGCTTGCTGATCTTGGACTCACCGGCGGTCCTGAACCTGTAGCGCTTTTGAATCCGATCTCCGATGAAATGACTGTTATGCGTACCAGTCTCCTCCCGGGGCTGCTTCGGGCAGCCAAGCTGAACCTTTCGAGGAGGACGGACAGGGTGAAGATGTACGAGGTTGGCCGGACTTTTTTGCCCTGCACCTCATGTGATATCTCCGAGGAGAGGATACGAATTGCGGCGGTTATGACCGGGGAGAGGAGCGGCAAGTCCTGGTATCGTGACATGGAGAAGTCTGATTTTTTCGACGTTAAAGGAGCTGTACAGGGGCTGCTCGGAACCCTGGGCATAGGCGAAATTTCGTTTATGGAGGAGGAAATGCCGTATCTTCACCCGGGCCAGAGCGCGTGGGTTACGATAGGGGAGAAGACCGCCGGACCGGTTGGTACACTCCACCCCGGTTTACTTGAAAAGTACGGCATGGGCGAATGGGCAGGATGTTTCGAACTGGATCTGGAAATTATCAAGGAAGCCTCTCTTGAGAAAAAATCCTATAGCCCAATACCCAGGTATCCAGGGCTTCTGAGGGATATCGCGCTCGTGGTGCCTTCAGGCGTCAGCTGTCTTCAGGTAGAGGAAACGATCAAAGACACAGCCGAGAACCTGCGATCTGTGAGGCTGTTCGATCTATACGAGGGGAAGGGGATCCCGGATGATCACCGCAGTCTGGCTTTTTCACTTGTATTTCAGAGCATGGAACGTACGCTTAACGATGAAGAAGTGGATACTTCTCTAAAGAAGATTCTGGATGCTCTGGATAAGAAACTAGGGGCGAAGCTAAGATAATGTTCCAGGTTCCAAGTTCCAGGTTCCAGGTTAAGTTAATCCAAGATCCAAGGTCCAACGTAGATCTTGGGTCTTGGATTTTGGACCCTGGATCATCTTAATCCAATTTCCAATTTCTCATATCCAACCCAAATTAACACTTGACTAGCAGAATCAGAAGGTTGTAAATTATAAACCCTTGAAAATGAAGGAAATTGCAAGGCATGTGGAGAAAGGAAATCCAAGATGACTAAGGCTGATATCGTGGAGATGGTCCACGAAAAAACCGGTTTTTCCAAGAAAGAATCATCTGAAGCAGTCGAATCCATTCTCGAGGTCCTGA
>QIFJ01000057.1 GCA_003229755.1 Pseudomonadota bacterium | reverse complement strand
GTTTTGGTGAATCACGAAGCGAAGCTAAAAGGGGGTTGCGAAGGCGAGTGATTACACCCAAAAGCCCGGCCTTTCAAACACACTATACCGATATCCTGCCAACTAATATGGAGATGAACCCTGATTTCTAATGCTCTAATTCGGGTCATCTCCAATAAAGTCGGTGGTCAAATAGATAATAAATGGGTTCCGGTAGATGGATAATAATATTTCAAGCCGGTTTTGGTGAATCACGAAGCGAAGCTAAAAGGGGGTTGCGAAGGCGAGTGATTACACCCAAAAGCCCGGCCTTTCAAACACACTATACCGAAATTTCACGTACTAATTGGGAGATAAATTACATTTTACGACTGCATTCCCTCCACCTTGCGCGACCACTTGCTGATAAGATCACGCACCCGGGCCTTGTCCTCGCTTTCCGCGTAGATGTGCACACATGCGTGATCCGAGCTCGGGTAGATCAGCACCCAGTCATCTTTTATCTCGAACCTCACCCCTTCGATGGCCTTGACTTCCTCACCGAGTTCTTCCAGGAGGTTCCTCATTACCAGCCCCTTGGCCTCCCAGGGACAGGGAACTATGCTGTGCATCAGGTGGGTTTCGGGCAGGGACGCCAGGAGATCCCCCAGTGATTCCCCCGTAATGACCATCATCTCCATTATCTTCCCCAGGCAGTACATGGCGTCGAAGGAGGGATGAAAGGAAAGGAACGCGACTCCTCCCTGGCCGTTTCCAGCCATGTAGGCTTCCTTTACAGCAGCATCATCCAGAAGGTCGGCAGACAGGGTAGCTGTCCGCAGTACTTCTCCCCCATACTTTCTGGCAATGCGCTCAATATTTCCACTTACATTAATAGGCACCGCAACAGTTACAGCCCCCTGGGTCTTGTAAACCAGTGAAGTTATCACCTGGAGCATCCTCTCACCATCGATCCAGTCACCGTTCTCATCCACCATAAACAGGCTCTCTCCGCTGGCGCTGATCGTCACACCCATATTGGCCTTGAGACCCTGAACGATATCTGAAATGTGCCTTATGGCCCGGTCAAACTGTTTCGTGGTCCGGGTGGATTTTTCCCCGTCAAGGTGCGCATTTAAAGAGATCACCTCCGCCCTGGTCTTGCCAAGAAGGGAAGGAAGCACCTTCAAAGTGCTCCCATGGGAATAATCGACGACTATGCGCATCTGGGCCCTGGACAGTACATCTATATTCAGTGACTTGAGGAAACCTTTTTCGTACTTCTCGGTTCCGTAATCAGGCGCGCTCATAGTACCCGAATCTTCCATGGACACTCTGGTGAAATCCATCCGGAAAAAAAGCCTGTCAACTTCGTTCCGCTCGGCAGCGGTGAGTCCTTTACCCCTCTCTCTGTATAAACGGATCTCAAGGACCTCCGGGTCTGTGGGAGAGCGGCGAACGTGGATACCTCCCATTTCCCCATGAACACCCATCTGATACCTGGTAACAGGGATCGGCGCGACACCGTATTCGTGCACATCCACTCCCACGGAAAGGACTCCGGAGGAAAGAGCCTCAGCGATCATCCTCGATGCCCGGTGCATCCCTCTGGAGATGGAAACGACCGAGTTTGCGGGTAGAGTAGCTCCGAAAGCGGCTCCGAGCCGCGCGGCGAACTCCGGAGTGATCTCCTTGTTGGACATACCCCTGATAACACCTGTCGTAAACAGTGTGCCTCTCCATCGAGAGCCCCAGACGAAGTGCGTTGAAAGGATGGCCTCCTCCTCAACTACTTTGTCAGGCCATATTCTCACCCCGGCACGTACTATGCTGCCTCTGCCAAGAACACAGTTTTCACTGATTATGGACCCTTCTTCAACATTGGCCCTTGTCTTGACCGTGGTGCCCGATCCAATTACGCTTCCAGCTATGAACGCGCCGGGTTCAAGTGTCACATTATCCCACACGACGGCAGATTTCATGCGGATCCTTCTATTTACATGGCTTCCCCTGCCGATAAAGGAATCCTCGACCCTTGCGTCAGCGTCGATCACAGCACCGTCGCCAACCACTACCATCCCCGACAGCTTCGCCCCGTCATCTATGACGCTTCCCTCCCCGGCGTAAACAGACGCAGTTTCGGTTATCGTCAGCTTGCCTGGAATATCCAGGCTCAGGATCCCCGAAGCCAGTTCCCTGTGTGTCTGGAGATATTCCACTGGATTTCCCACATCTTTCCAGTAGCCCTCCGCGATGTAACCAGCCGGGGGTTTGCCCTCCTCCAGCATAGCGGGGAAGACATCCCTTGAAAAATCGGTCTGGGAACCCATCGGTACTCGATCCAGCACCTCGGGCTCCAGGATGTAAATGCCGGTGTTTATGGTGTCGGAAAAGACCTCTCCCCAGGTGGGCTTTTCGAGGAAACTTGATACGTTGAGATCATCATCAATTATCACCACACCGAAGGGCAGAGGATTGTGAACCCTCGTGAGTACCATGGTAGCGGGGTTTTCTCTCCCGCTGTGAAATTCCACAGCGCGGGTCAGGTCAAAATCGGTAATCACGTCACCGCTGATCACCATGAACGTTCCGTCAATGATATCGCTTGCGTTCCTTACAGCGCCGGCCGTTCCCAGACCGCCGGGCGGGTCCTGCCGATAGGTTATATTGACGTTCCAGGCGGATCCGTCCCCGAAATAGCCTTCAATGGACTCCGGGAAGAAATATGTAAGTATCACTATGTCGGAAAAACCGTGGCGCTTCAGGAGCAGGACAACGTGTTCCAGCATAGGCCGGTTGGCTACAGGGATCATCGGCTTTGGGGTCTTTACGGTGAGCGGCCTGAGCCGGGTTCCGTAGCCACCTGCCATTATTACAGCCTTCATCGTGTCTCCTGT
>QIFJ01000139.1 GCA_003229755.1 Pseudomonadota bacterium | reverse complement strand
GAAGGTTATATTTTTCAATAGTTTCGGTCAGTGCCTGAAAGAAGATACGTGTAACCTGTCTCTGGTTGAACCTGAAGGTCCTGTTATTGGTCCTGCAGATCAGGTGATAGGGTAAGATGTTCTGTATGACCCTGAGCGGACGTCCCATGCCTTAAGATATGCAAGGCCCCTGCCAATTTGCTCTGACACCATGCTGTGGGACTGTTTATCGTTGTCAAAGAACTGTTATCATCAAATATGAACGATCTCAGAATAATGACGCGCCAACTGTGCTTTGAAAACCGAGCACCAGTAAAAACCATCGTATGACTTATTACGATTGCATCAACCTTCAACTTTAAACTCCACGCTGGAGCGTGGCATGCTTGGAACCTGGAACTTGGAACCTGGAACTCCACGCATAGGCGTGGTTGAACGTTGAACGATACAAAGAAATATGTTTCACTGAAAAAACTATGCTTAGAGTAGAGCGAGAGATAAAAGAGGAAAAAGAGCTTTCACCGGTTGCGGCTCTGAATTCTCTGTCAAAGGGCCGTCAGCATGAGGAAACAGAGCACGAGTACCGGCTGGCCTTTGAGCGGGACAGGGACAGGATAATTCACTGCAGCGCGTTTCGTAGAATGGAATACAAGACCCAGGTTTTTTTCTATCACGAGGGGGATTACTACCGCACGAGGCTCACCCATTCCCTGGAGGTTTCCCAGATCAGCAGGTCAGTTTCACTTGCCCTGAACCTCAATGAGACTCTTGCTGAGGCCCTCGCCCTTGCCCACGACATGGGTCATACACCCTTCGGACACTCAGGTGAGAGGTCCATGGACCTTCTCATGAAGGATCACGGGGGGTTCGAGCATAACCTCCACTCTCTGAGGATCGTGGATCTCCTGGAGTACCGTTATCCCGAGTTTCCCGGTTTGAACCTCACATGGGACGTAAGAGAAGGGATCGCGAAACACAGCACCGATTACGATAAACCGGAGGTGGGTGTGTTCGGCGATACCCAGCCCTCTCTCGAATCCCAGATAGTAGAGCTGGCAGATGAAATAGCCTACAACAACCACGATCTCGATGACGGCCTGACTTCGAAGATGATCAGCCAGGAACAGCTGGAGGATGTGGAGATCTGGAAAAAAGTGACTGATGATATCCTCCGTGAAAAACCATTAATAAGTCCTACAATGCTGAAGCACGGGGCGATACGAAGGATAATCAACTGGCAGGTAAGTGATCTTATTGCCAACATAAGCAGGAATCTGAAGGAGATGAAGATTGCGGATCGTGACGACCTGATGCAGGCTGATAAACGCATTGCTTCTTTCAGTGACGAAATGTCGGAGATCAACAGGGAACTGAAGGCCTTCCTCATGGAAAATCTGTACAGCCACTATCGTGTCATCCGTATGTCCGAGAAAGCCCATCGAATACTCACGGACCTGTTTAACGCCTATCTGGATAAACCGGCCCAGCTCCCCCCTCATGTATTTGCCAAGGTAAGGAAGGAGGGGAACGTTCACAGGATCGTCTGTGATTACATCGCAGGCATGACCGACAAATTCGCCCTCGATGAGCACCAGAAGCTCTTCGATCCCACCGCAAGAGTATAGATTATGCAGGCGGTATTATCTCTTATTTGACTTGATATTGTTATACGCTAAACTTTTCAGCAAAGGAGTGATCGATTCTTCGCCATGGGTGCGGGTGATGAAGAATTTAACATATTTTTCAAAATGACTGATGGGTGAAAGGATCAACTATGCCAAGAAAATTACTCTTTCTCATTGTTGTGGCTATCCTGATCACAGTTCCCGTTCTCCTCATTGCTAGCGACGATGTTGAGGACCCTAAACTCGCCGTTTACGTCGGACCGGTGGACGCTGAACGGCCAATGGAAGTGGATCTGGGAAGATCAAAAGAGGTCTTTGTGAACACATGTTCAAAATGTCATAGTCTTAAAAGGCCGTTGGGCAAGACGAAGGACCGGGCCGGGTGGGAAAAAACCGTAAACAGGATGAATAAGAACAACAAGAAGCGTTTCGGGAAGGAGATTCCCCCTCTGGACAGGCAGGAGATCGTAAACTACTTGACAGCAAAAAACACATTTGAGGCGACATGCTCGAAATGCCACGCCCTTTCAAGGCCTCTTGGCAAGACCAAGAACAGGGCTGAATGGGAGAAAACGATTACGCGTATGTCAAAGAACGACAAGAGAAGGTTTGGTGAACCCATACCCGATGATGTACAGGCCACTATTGTTGGATATCTGCTTGAGAATGCAGGCAAGTAGACCGAGTTCCAGGTTCCAGGTTCCAAGTTCCATGTGGTTGGCAGTTCGTGATCGGATAAATTCGTATGAACGTTACTGGAAGTAATTTTTACCTGGAACCTGGAACTTGGAACCTGGAACTGTTACAAAGTTTCGGTCTCCATGCGGGGGATATTATTTTTTGTCCCCTGAGGTCTTCTTTGGAATCGCCATACCTGGCTGAAAACTCCCCCCCGAGGGAGCTGAGCTCCTCCACTGCCCTGGGCCCAATTCCGCAGAGCTCTTTTACAGATGTCTTTTCAAGAATAGCCGGGATATCAGAAGCTTCAAGAACGGTTAGGCCGTCAGGTTTTTTCAGGCCGGTTGCGAGTTTGG
>QIFJ01000297.1 GCA_003229755.1 Pseudomonadota bacterium | reverse complement strand
AGAAATGGTAATCTTCAACTCCTGATACAGGCCAAGAATGAACCTGGAAACGTCGGCAGTGTCCAACTTTCTCCCACCGTTCAGGCCACCGTGAGCAACTACACCCGTGTCCATAAGGGAGCCCCCACACCCTACCTGGATCACTTCCTGTCACCGAGGCTTAATAGCGCTTTCTCCGACAGCCTTCAGTCTGAACAGGGCAATCGATTTTTTGGTAAATACAACCGCAACCTCACTGTTTTAGTAAAGGGAGATGGGCCAGATCCTGTATCAGAGGCTTGGCGTTGGTGTGATGTGGAATCACTGCTGAGCGCATTACCCATCGAATTTGCAGTAAACACTGACTTGCGATCCGTCCTTGCGGTTTCTGATTGGGATCTCCTGGCAGGGGAGAAAAAACCATTCGAATGCTGGCGAGGCCGCGGTGGATTTGGGGAAGCCCTTTCCGAATCCCTGCTTGCCATCAATGGTGAGTGTGAACTCCCCATCTCTGATATCCTGGCCTTTCTGGAGCGCTTGAGAGGCAAGGCACCCGCAGCTCCTGCAAATTGTTCTCTTGCAAAGTTAGCTGGCTGGAATCTGGATGAAGAGAGACTGATTGACGAGGAAGAGAAACTGTTCGAAGTGCGAGGTTACCGCGTCCACGCTCCTGACAGGGAAATTACCCACTGGGATCAACCCCTGTTACGTGACTTGGGACAGGGCAAGGTGATGTTAGCATGTCAGATGCGCAAAGGCATTATTCACTTTCTTCTTCGGCCCAGCTGGGAGATGGGATTCCTGGAGGGAATCCAGTTTGGTCCTTCGTTCCAGAAACCTCCAACGCTGGAAATCTTTCCGCCACCTGACACATCTGATCCGGTTATTAACATTATTGTTCAGGGTGACTATGCAGAGCACATCTCAACCCAATTTTCTGAAGAGGGGGGACGTTTCTTTCACAGCATTTCACGTTACCAGATTGTAGAGTTTCCTGAATCTACACTAATTCCAGATAATGGTGAGTACTGCTGGGTTACCCTGGGGCAGATTCGTCAACTGCTGAAGGCACCCGGCAACTTTACGAATGAGGCTCGCAGCGCAATCGCACTCCTTTTGTCATACATTCCCGGTCCTGACAGTTAAAGCACTTGTGATCCCGATAATCCTGCCATAGAGCTGCGTGATTGGTAAAACCAGGCTATAGGCGCTGGGCGCCAGGCTCTGGGTTCCATTCAAAACTATCAACTAACAACTTGAAGTTACAGTTTATGGACTCCGCAGGCCGTTATCGGAGGGTGGCGGTCCGTCCTTTAAAATTATGTTACGGCTTTTACGGTCTGCACCTGACCTTCGGAAAGGTCGGTGGATCTTACACTGTTTCTGCCGCCATCCTTTGCTTCATAAAGCATCTTGTCGGCAGCTTCTATGATCTCAGATGCGGTGGAGTCCATCTGAGGGATTTTTGTAGCGGCCCCAACTGACAATGTGACGTGATCGGCCACCTCGGAATATTCATGGGGAATCCCTTCGGATTCTACGCTACTCCTGATTCTCTCCGCCACAAATGCCGCTCCTTCACTATGTGTGTCAGGAAGTATTGCGGCGAACTCCTCTCCGCCGTACCTGGCCATCAGGTCCGCTGCTCTCCTCACCGAACTCTTCAGGGCCAGAGCAACCCTCCTCAGGCATTCGTCTCCCGCGGTATGTCCGTAAGCATCGTTGTATTTTTTGAAAAAATCAATATCCATCATAATCAGTGAAAGAGGTACCCCCTGTCGCAAACAGCGCAGCCATTCTCTCTGTACGGTTTCATCGAACTGGCGCCTGTTCGGTATCCCCGTCAGCCCGTCCAGCGCAGCTATGTTTTCCAGGATATCGTTTTTCCGCTTAAGTTCCAGATGTGTCCTTACCCTGGCCTTCACTATCGGGATCTGGAACGGCTTTGTGATGTAATCCACGGCACCCAGATCCAGGCCTCTGGTCTCATCATCTATTTCATTTTTGGCTGTTATGAATATCACCGGGATACCGATTGTCTTTTCATCCTCCTTCAGGCGTCTGCATACTTCGTATCCGTCCATGCCCGGCATCATTATATCGAGGAGGATCAGGTCGGGGGAATCCTCCGAGGCGGCGATCTCAAGAGCTTTTTCCCCGTTCGTGGCGATGATTATCTCGTATTCTTCCCTGAGAACTTCACCCAGGACAGTGATGTTGGCGGGTATGTCGTCCGTGATCAGGATCTTCTGCTTAATTGCCTCATCCATTTCCTTCATGCGCTTTCTTTCAGGCCAATCCCCATCCTCTCGACCATCCTTGAAACTACCGGTACTGCCCCCTCGAAATCGTACCTGCTGATAAACCCGTCAAGCTCCATGATCTCTTCAGCAAACACGCCGCGCGGAAGTTTTTCTTTAATTGATTTCAGGCAGCGGTCACAGTCAAAACTGTTTGTCGACAGGAGATGCGAAAGCTCCTTCACCAGGGGAGCGACGGCGTCGATGTCAACCTGCTGCTGCTCTTCCGAGTCTTCCTTCATCGGCTCCTCACGGCACAGTCCGGCGATAGTATTGAAAGCCTGCTTAAGAAATTTTCCCAGTTCTTCTACATTTTCTGAAATACTCTCATCAGAACCTTGCCTGAGCTGATCTTCCAGACTCTTCGCTG
>QIFJ01000197.1 GCA_003229755.1 Pseudomonadota bacterium | reverse complement strand
CAATATGTTCTCCTCGATTTGTTCCTACTGATTTCGGTGAAGTATAACTAACATATCATGGTTTTGGCGGAAATTAGAAATTGGATATTGGAAATTAGAGCATTAGAAGTGTTGGAAAATGGAGATTGGAGATTGGAAATTGGGTTTAGAACATTGGAGTATTAGATATTAGAGCATGGAAAGCAATAAGAGCTGTAACGCAGTGCAGCCACATCAGGCTGCTCCGCGGGGAGGGCTAGTCAGCCCTTAGCGCAGGGGGCCGCAGAAAAAAACTGGCTTGGGTTTAAGTACTCTTCCTCTCCCCTGGTGGGAGAGGACCGAGGAGAGGGGGATATCCTACCACCCTCCCCTTAAATCCCCTCCCATCAAGGGAGGGGTGAAAGTAAGTAATCCAATTTCTAATCTCCAATCACTCATCACGATCCTGGATCTTGGATCATTTTACATGGAACATGGAACCTCCTCCTTCCTCTTCCCTCTTTCCTATATCAATATCGTGTTCTCTTGGTCAAAAAACACGATATTGATTAGACCTGACACTTCTGATACAAAGGTAGGTTGAGATCATGTGGAGGTGGCGCAATGTTCGATCCCGTCCATGACGTGGAAAACCTGCCTTATAACACCAATAATATTGTCAAGATCTATCGAGGCATGAATATGGTTAACGTCTCGATCGGCGACCATACCTCTGAACCCTCCGAGGTTTACATCACTACAAGCCGGAAGGGAGATGAGCTGAGTACATTCATTGTCTTTTACCTTGTAAACCCAGCTTCCCAGGCGATATACGCATTTGATGGTAATCCATTTCCACAGGAGGAACGCATTTCGGTGGAATCGGAAGCGAAAGAGTTTGTCGAGGAAATGGGAGCCATACTGGAGGATATAGGCTGGGAAGGAATGCACGAAGATGAAAGAGCCCTTTGGTTGGAAAGCCAGTATCTGTTCCAGGAGGAAGCAGGAAAGCAGCAGGATGAGGATGCCGATGAGGTTGTAGAGCTAACTGAAGATGCTATCATGAGCGAAACGGTAGATGACGAGCTTAAGGTCCTTGATGAAGTGGTAGAGCCGGAGGATGTACTGGACCAGATCGCAAGAGAGGAACAGCCGGATACTTCCGATAATATGACAGATGATGAAACCCAGGCGGTATTTATTGAGGAGAAGTTTGACGAGCTTTTGAAAAAAGCTTTTCTCCAGGCCAAGGATAAAAGCGACGAGACTGAAGAAATGCCGGCAGACGTGGAGCCAAAGGATGAAGTATCGTTCGAGGAGCCTGTCATTGAAGAGGACCTGGAGGTAAAGGCTGAGACTGAAACCAGGGTTCTTGACAGCAAGGAAATGGCTGAGGGAAAAGTTAATGAGGACCGGGAAAAAGTGCTCAGATTCTTGTCGAAAATATAGTGTTTTAAACAGTTGAACGTTAAAAATTGAAAGTTTGTCTACAAACAACTGGTATTATCACGGGGTAAAAACCTGTCAGGAAGAACATTCTTCATTAAGAAAACACCACAAGGAGAAAAAGGTTGATTCAAAAAAGATGTTACTTACCAGCAGTACTGATAATTACAACCCTTATGATTTTCAGTTCCTGCGCTTCAAAACCGGAGCAGAAGGCTAAAGACAGCCGTGAGGGGGATCTCCATTATCAGATGGGTGTTACATATCTGAACAAGGGCAATTTGGAGATGGCCTTCTTTGAACTGAACAAGGCCGTTAGGCTCAAACCCCGTGATGCCGATGTGAGGTTTGCAATAGGTACTGTTTACCTCTTTAAGGGCGAGCCTGAGCGGGCGATAGGTGAGTTCAAGGAAGCTATACGGCTTAACCCGACTCATGCGGATGCTTACAATAACCTGGGCGCGGCGTATGTGAGGATCGAGAAATGGGATCTTGCGATAGAGGCCTGCCAGAAAGCCCTGGACCAGATAGGCTATCAGACCCCTGAAAAGGCGCTGACTATTATCGGGTGGTCCTACTACAAGAAGAACGATCCCGTAAATTCTATTGATTACCTTAAAAGGGCGCTTGAGATAAAACCGGACTCCCCGGATGCTGCCAACAAAATATCAGAAGTCTATATTTCTGAAGGACGCCTCGAAAAAGCGCAGGCTATATTGGCAGACCTTGTTACTCGCTATCCCAAATATGTGGGTGCCAGGCTTAACCTGGGGATCACCTATTACAAGATGCGGGACATTGTCAGAGCAAAAAAGGAGTTTCGCGCCGTTTTGCGTCTCACGGACAGCAAAAGCGATAACGCTAAACTTGCCAGGGGTTACCTGGATCTTATCGAGTGATGAAGTATGAGAGCAGAACTCGGGGAACGACTGCGTTGCCTTCGTACAGGGAAAAATGTAAGCCGGAAGGAACTCGCTTTAAGGACGCGTATAAGCGCACGTTATATTGATGCCCTCGAGAGAGGCGATCTCGATGTACTTCCGGGCCGTGTTTTCATCACTGGTTTTATACGCTCTATCTGTACTGAACTGGAGCAGAGTTCTGAAGAGTTCCTGGAGTTGCTGGAAGGCTGTTTCCCTGAGGAGGACTTTGACGAGTTAGAGGAGGGGGTACAGGCAAAAAAGGGCATTATGCCCTTTGCGCTCGCAGCGCTTCTCCTCCTCGTGCTCATTGGAGGAGGCACTTTCCTGCTTGGGAAATCCGGAAAAGAGACGGAGAAGGGGGGAACTGAGGAAGGTTCCCTGTCGGGGCAGGAATTGGATAATAGAGGAGCTGCGGCTGAACATGAGGTTTTCAAGGAAGCGGCAGTCCCACAGGATCTGAACCTGAGTATTTATGCTATCGAGAGGACCTGGCTCCGGATTCAGACGGATGATTCTTCATCATGGGAAACAACAATGAGAGTCGGAGACGAGATAAGGCTCCGGGCTGGAGAAAGAATTGTGCTTCATATCGGAAATGCCGGGGGCATTCTTCTTGATCTTAACGGAAAACGCTTTGGCCCACCCGGCGCACATGGCCAGGTTGTTTCCAATTTCGTTTTGACACGTGATAATTTATGATAGGGTCGCAAAATGCCCATTACTATGGCCGGAACCCTGGATGAAAAAATATATCAGGCCGGGGTTTTGGTGAATCACGAAGCGAAGCTAAAAGGGGGTTGCGCAGCCGAGTGATTACACCTAAAACCCGGCCATATGAATAGAAATCTCACTAACTTATTTGGAGATGAACGTAAACCAATGGAGGATGGAAGAGACCGGCACTGATACAGGATATTAGAAATTGGAAATTGGAAACGCCTGATGGGATTTGAATTTATCCTCGATTTTCAATCTCCAATTTCCAATTTCCCGAATCCCCTCTCTTCTTAAGTACCTGATTTTCCTCCCTGAAAGACTTTGGCAGCTTGTCGAGGTTTTCCGATAGACTGCTGGTAAAAGATAGATATATTCAAACAGGGGTTAAAATGTCTATTTCCACACTCCGAAATATTGGTGTCATTGCGCATATAGACGCCGGCAAGACTACAACTACTGAGCGGATACTCTACTATACTGGCAAGATCCATCGTATGGGAGAAGTGGATAAAGGGTCGGCACAGATGGACTGGATGCCACAGGAACAGGAGCGTGGAATCACTATAACTTCAGCCTCCACCACCTGTATCTGGCGTGACTGCATGATAAACGTTATCGACACCCCCGGTCACGTTGATTTTACCGCGGAAGTAGAGAGGTCTCTCAGGGTGCTTGATGGTGCGGTTGTGGTGTTTTGTGCTGTTGCCGGCGTGCAGCCACAGTCTGAAAAAGTATGGAGACAGGCAGACAATTATGGTGTACCAAGAGTTGTATTTATTAACAAAATGGACAGGATAGGAGCTAAACCTGATAAGACACTTGAGGATATGGTCAAGGTTCTTGATGCGCAGCCCCTACCCTTACAGATACCTGTAGGCGTTGAGTCGGATTTTTCCGGTGTGGTGGACCTGATCACCATGAAATTGCTTCGATGGGAGGGTGAGGAGGGTGAAGTTCCTGCTGAAGAAGAAATCCCTGAAGATCTGATCGAGGAAGCAGGCAGGCTCAGGGAAACCCTGCTTGAGACCCTTTCAGAAGTAGACGAGAGGGTGATGGAGCTGTATCTGGAGGGCG
>QIFJ01000103.1 GCA_003229755.1 Pseudomonadota bacterium | reverse complement strand
GATCGCTGGAGACGATCACGCTGCATCCCACTTTCTCCAGGCCTTTCTGGACACTTCTCAGGTTACCCATTCCGTAGTCGATCACCGCTACAGATGGTCCGTTGTTGTCGCTTTTCATTTATCCCCTATGTTGCCTTTTGTTGACGGTATACCCTCTACACGTGGATCGAACGCGACTGCCTGGTCAAGAGCCTTGGAAAAGGCCTTGAAGACTGCTTCAGATACATGGTGCCGGTTTCTGCCGGCATCCACCCTGATGTGAATGTTGGCTCCCGCGTTGTTGCAGAACGCCTGGAAGAACTCCGGCATAAGCTCCATGGAAAAACCTCCCATTTCACCGTCCAGGGTCGGCATGGAGAAAGCCAGATAAGGACGCCCCCCGAGGTCCAGTGATACGGTGGCCAGGGCATCGTCCATAGGAAGGATCGCCCAGCCATAACGCCTTATTCCAGCCAGATCACCAAGGGCCTTCTTCAAGGCAGCGCCCAGGCAAATGCCGATATCTTCGACAGTATGATGTGCATCCACTTCGAGGTCTCCAACAGCCTTCACCTCCAGGTCAAAAAGCCCGTGGCGGGCAAACAGCTCAAGCATGTGATCCAGAAAAGAGATGCCTGTATCAATATTGGATTCGCCGGAACCGTCCAGGCTGATTGCCAGATCGATCACGGTTTCCTTCGTTTCCCTGCGAATCTTTCCTCGTCTCATTGATAGATCTCCTTCCTTCGTAATACCCCTCTCGTATAAAAACTGAATTTAGTTGAAAGTTGAAAGTTGAAGGTTAAAAGTTAAGAGTACGACCACAGCAAAACCAGGCTTTAAGTTGAAAAAAACTCTGCTATTATGAAATTCGGAAATCTCTTCTGTTGTTTCCAACCTTAAACATTCAACTTTCAACTTTCAACTTTCAACTTTTTTATCCCTGAACCTCAACTCAACAGCTCTTGCGTGGGCTTCGAACCCCTCCATCCTGGCAAAGCGAGCTACCTTCTCGGCCCTGAGGGCCAGCGCCTGCTCATCGTACCTGATCAGGCTGCTCCTCTTGATGAAATCGTAGACACCCAGCGGAGAGGAGAAGCGCGCGGTTCCTCCTGTGGGCAGCACGTGGTTAGGTCCTGCCATGTAATCTCCCAGGGCCTCCGGGGAGAAGCTGCCCAGGAAAACAGCTCCTGCGCTCTTTATATTTTTCAGGATGGCATCCGGATCCGTCACCAGAAGTTCCAGGTGCTCCGGCGCGATAGCGTTCGCTACCCTGGCACCCTCATCCATGTCCGGAACCAGTATCAGGCAGCCCCTCTCCCGAACGGACTCCTCGGCGATCTCCTTTCTAGGGAGAAGAGTTAACTGCCTTTTTATTTCAGCTTCAACGGCTTCCATAATCTTCGTGTCGTCTGTTACAAGTATCGGATATGCAAGAGGATCATGTTCGGCTTGAGACAGGAGATCGGCTGCTGCCAGCACAGGATCTGCATCCCCGTCTGCCAGAACAAGGATCTCACTGGGGCCGGCTATCATGTCGATGTCAACGGTCCCGAAAACGATTTTCTTGGCCATTGCCACATAGATATTACCCGGCCCTACTATCTTGTCTACTTTCGGCACGGTTTCCGTACCGTAAGCCAGGGCTGCCACAGCCTGGGCCCCACCGATCCTGAAGATCCTGTCGACACCTGCTATCCTGGCTGCAGCCAGTACCGCATCTGCCAGCTCCCCCTTTGGAGTCGGAACTGCCATCATGATCCCCCCGACTCCCGCAACCTTCGCCGGCACGGTGTTCATGAGGACTGATGACGGATATGCGGCTGTTCCGCCCGGGACATAGATGCCTGCCTTTTCAACTGGGGTGACCTTCTGACCAAGCTCAATTCCTGAACCGGCCTCATAGGTCCAACTTTTTTCCAACTGCCGGGAGTGAAACTCCTCAATGGACCCGGCAGCTTCTTCAATAAGCTCCCTGTCATCTTCCGGCAGCTCTTCCAGGGCTTTTTCCACGATGTCCGGTGCTATCTCTACACCCACCTCGGCAAGGTCCACATCATCGTAACGCCCAGTGTACTCAAAAAGTGCTTCATCACCGCGATTCCTCACATCCTCGACGATCTTCGAAACTCTCTCCATTATACCTTCTGGAACTGTCTCGCCCCTGTTTTCCAGGAGCTCTATGTCTGCGGTGTATCTCTGGTCCCGGTAGGTGACTTTCTTCATGATCTTACACCAGCTGCATTTCCTATTGCCTCAATAAGGGGTTCTATACTTTCAGATCTGACCTTCAGGCTTGCCCTGTTCACAACAAGCTTCGCGGTAATGAGCATGACCTCGTCTGACTCAACCAGATTGTTCTGTTTTAGTGTCTCACCGGTGGAAACAAGATCGACTATCCTTTCAGCCAGGCCCACACAAGGAGCAAGTTCAATAGAACCATGCAGAGGAATAATCTCCACCTGCTCACCCCTGGAGGCAAAATAGGCAGCAGATATATTAGGATATTTTGTCGCTATCCTTGCCTGGCCCCATCCCGTCGGATTTTCCTTCTTGCCAGAGGCCAACTCAGCAACAACAATTCTACAATACCCGAAGCCGAGATCGACAGGCTCCTCCATAAGCACATCCTTGCCGACGATCCCCATATCGGCAGCGCCATATTCCACGTAAGCAGGCACATCCTTGTCGCGCACAACCAGAAATCGTATCGAGCCGTCCATGCTGGGGAAAACCAGTTTTCGGGAAGTATCTACATCTTCAGCGATAGATATACCCATGCGCTTGAAAAGATCCATGCAGTCTTCAAAGAGCCTTCCTTTTGGTACGGCTATTGTTACCGCATCCTTATTCACTGGCTCTCCATATCCGAGCTCCCAGGGATGAAAATTTTTCCACCATTGACTCGTACCCTCTGTCCAGGTGATATACTCTTGATATCTCCGTCACGCCATCACCAGCTGCAAGCCCGGCCAGGACAAGGGATGCGCTAGCTCTCAGGTCAGTAGCCATAACCTGGGCGCCAGAAAGCTTCCGGACACCCCTGATGACCGCCCTTCTTTCTGAAAGGGTGATATCCGCTCCCATTCTGCAAAGCTCCGGCACATGCATGAAGCGCTGCTCGAAAATGGACTCCGTTATCGTACAGAGCCCTTCTGAAAGAGTCATTAAGACCATGAACTGGGCCTGCATATCAGTTGGAAATCCCGGATACGGGTCTGTCCTCACATCCACGGCACCCACGGGATTATCGCCTATTGCTCTTAGCCAATCCTCGCCTTCCTCGATCCTGACATTGGCCTTTTCCAGCCTCTCGATGAGCGCCCTGTGGTATGATGGCACACATCCATTCACCTTCACGTCACCGCCTGTCACGCCTGCGGCGATGAGATATGTTCCTGTTTCTATCCTGTCCGGCATCACCCTGTAATTAACAGGCGAAAGTGTTGTAGTTCCCTCGATGGTGATGATCCCCGTTCCGGCACCAGAGATCCTCGCTCCCATTTTATTAAGGGCTTCTGCAAGACCCACAACCTCCGGTTCCCTGGCGGCATTGATCAGGCTTGTAGTGCCATCAGCCAGAACCGCAGCCATCATCAGGTTCTCAGTCCCGGTTACTGTGGGGGCCTCAAAGACAACCTCGGC
Organism: Pseudomonadota bacterium; assembly: GCA_003229755.1. Classification (GTDB taxonomy): domain Bacteria; phylum BMS3Abin14; class BMS3Abin14; order BMS3Abin14; family BMS3Abin14; genus SZUA-178. The sequence goes on along the minus strand of QIFJ01000103.1, from coordinate 1,414 downwards.
ACCCACCAGTCCGTCCGACTCTACAACAACATAGCCGTGATCCAGCGTCACGGAAGCACCCATGGCCTCCAATCCGGCAAGGTGTCTGTTAATTGGGCGGGCTCCTATCGCACAACCCCCTGGTTGAGAAACCTTGGCCCTGCCGAAGCGGGCAAGAAGTGGACCCAGAACAAGAACGGAAGCCCTCATCGTTTTTACAAGCTCATATGGGGCTTCCCAGCCATCTGCTTGTGAGGAATCCAGGATAAGCCTTTTTTCCTGCTCACACCTGACACCGAGATGTTCAAGGAGCCCGATCATGGTCTTTACATCCACAAGATCAGGTATGTTCTCAAGAGCCAGCTCTCCGGGCGCCAGCAGCGAGGCTGCCATAAGGGGCAGGGCGGCGTTTTTGGCCCCGCTTACCTGCACCTCGCCCCTTACCGGTATTCCACCCTCGATGATTATCCTTTCAGCCATCCAGGAGCGTCCCCTTAACTACTCTCTGCATATTGGAAAGGTCCGGCACGATTTCAACATCACGGTAACCATACAGATCAAAAAGCTCTGCCACTTCCAGATGCTGACCAGACCCAACCTCAACCATCAACACTCCACCGGGACGAAGCATTTCCACGCCCTGCTCGATAATAACGTGGTGAAACTCGGTTCCCAAGGGCCCTGCCAGCAGAGCATGAGCAGGCTCCGCAAGCCTTACTTCAGGAGGAAGGGCACCGTAATCATCCATGGGAATGTAGGGCGGATTGGAAACTACCATGTCGAACTTTCCGCCTTCAATAGCGCACGCCATGTCGGACACAATAAAGATTATCCGGTCATCTACCTTGTGATTTCTCGCGTTTTTCCGGGCTACATCTACAGCTCTGCGGTTTATATCGACCGCCACGAACATTGCGGATTCATTCAGCACCGCCAGGGTAACAGCTACAGCGCCGGACCCTGTGCCCAGGTCGGCAACTAGCGGGTTTTGCCCACAGCTTTTGAGAAAGGAGTCCGCCTCCCTGACAAGGACTTCGGTCTCCGGCCTTGGAGTGAGAACATCCCTGTTAACCACCATATCCATGGAATAGAACTCCTTGCATCCAAGGATAATGCTGACCGGTTCTCTATTGCACCGTCGCCCGATCAGATCCACATAAAGCTCCGCCTCTTCGGGACGGAGTGTGGATTTGCCCGCGATCAGGATCTCTCCTGGCCCCTTGCCGCAAACATGTCCGAGGAGGACCGCTGCATCGAGGGTGGGATCCTTTATGCCCGCTTCCTTCATGGCCCTTATCCCCCAGCGAAACGCTTCCCTTGCCGGCAAACCGGATTCTGTGACCACTTGTCAGGCAACCTCCATTGACCTGAGCTGCTCTGCCTGGTCAGATGCCATTAGCGCCTGCGTTATTTCATCAAGGTCACCGTCCATTAC
>QIFJ01000131.1 GCA_003229755.1 Pseudomonadota bacterium | reverse complement strand
ACCCTCAGTATCCCCATATTCGCCCCTCGCCTGGTTCCGCCCTGTTTGATCACCTCGGTAGCCTGATTGAACACCTTCATAAAGGAGATGGGACCGGACGACACGCCACTGGTGGATTTCACAACATCCTTAGCCGGTCTGAGCTGACTGAAGGAAAACCCTGTACCTCCACCGCTCTTGTGTATCATTGCCGTATGCTTTATGGCGTCGAAAATACTCTCCATGGAATCTCCGACAGGAAGTACGAAACAGGCTGATAACTGCTGCAGTTCTCTGCCAGCATTCATCAGGGTCGGGGAGTTGGGGAGGAAGCTCAGGGAGGCCATAAGCCTGTAGTATAGATCGGCAGTCTGAGCAATCTGATCGGAATCGACGCCGAAATGAGCCTCAGCCGAAGCTATATTTTCGGCCACCCTGCGAAGAAGATCCTCTGCTGTTTCAGTAGGATTTCCCTCTTCATCCCTTTTCAGATAGCGCTTTTCAAGGACTACCGCGGCGTTTTTGGAGAACTCTACCGGTGTCAGTTCTTCGGTGAAATTCAGTGACTCCTGAGCATCAGACGGCAAAGTATCAGCACCCCTCGTTTTTTCCACCGGCATATTGGACCCCTCTATAAGTATCTGAAAAATATCAGATTTTTCAGTAGTGTATCCCATATGTTGTATAGGTATATGAGAATATACACAACATATAGACGATTGGCAAATGATTTGTTGTTTTTTTCTGAAGTTTATTTCAACGTGGCATCTTCCCTTGATAAACAGGAGCCATGGTGTTACTTATTTGTATATCACATAGCATACATTGACATTGTCGATAGCGTCAGGAGAACAATATGGAAATTATAGACTGCCGAGGACTCGCATGTCCCGGTCCCGTTATACAGGTCAAGAAAAAGATGGAGGGGAAGCCGCCGGGCAGTATTTTCGCCATCGATGTGGATTCCGAGGCGAGCAGGGAGAACGTGCGGCGTTTCGCCCAAAGCAGGGGCGCCTCCATCTTTACCGAAGAAATTGAAACGGGCGTTTTTCGTATCACGGTAACTACTGACAGCGTACCCACTGCCCAAAAGGAATTATTATCTCCCCTCGTTTTCTTAACCAGTAGCGTTCTGGGGTCGGGAGATGACAAGCTGGGCGGGATCCTGATGGAGGGATTCGTCAATACTCTCACCGATCAAGACACAGTCCCCGACAAGATCATCCTGATGAACACGGGCGTCCGCCTTGCGGTAGAAGGTTCGCCTGTGCTTGACACCCTGACCGCTCTCTGGGAAAGTGGGTGTGAGATCCTGTCCTGCGGAACCTGCCTTGAGTATTTCTCCCTGAAGGAAAAGCTGGCCGTTGGGGTTGTCTCTAATATGTTTGATATCCAAAACGCTCTACTTGAGGCTGCCTCTGTTATCAGGCCGTGACAATCAAGTTGAAGGTTAAGGATCAACTCCAGATTATTTGGTGCAGTTTCGATATAGTGTACTCATCAGCCCGGGCTTTTGAGTGTAATCACTCGCCTTCGCAACCCCCTTTTAGCTGCGCTTCGTGATTCACCAAAACCCCGACCTGATTTGCATTTGGTTATAAAGCGGTGAAGGATGAAAAAAAGAAAAGACATCTACAAGCTGACGGGAATGGTAAAGGCCGCCGGTTGAGCTGCCAAGCTGGCTCCGGGGGACCTGGAGAAAATTCTTAAGCCCGTGATCGACCGCACCGTCAAGGACAGTCGACTACTGGTGGGAATGGATACCTGTGACGATGCGGGCGTGTATCTACTGAACGGCGCAACCGCACTGGTCCAGACCCTTGACGTCATAACACCTGTGGTGGATGATCCAGCGGACTTCGGCTTTATTGCCGCGATAAACGCCCTTTCTGATATCTACGCCATGGGCGGCACACCCCTGACAGCCCTTTCCCTGCTGGCTTTCGACCCATGTGACCTACCCCATGAAGCAGCTCAGGAGATCATGGTCGGAGCCGTGGAGGCCCTGTCCTCAAATAACTGCTCACTAATTGGAGGACATACCCTGGAGGACCCCGAGATAAAGTTCGGGCTTGCAGTTACCGGGATTGTCAATGCCGGTTCGGTGGTCACCAATTCAGACGCTCGAGCTGGTGACATGATCTACATTACCAAACCTCTGGGTACTGGCATTGTATCCACTGCCGTAAAGGGAGAGGTAGCCCCAGAGGACCTGCTAGATAAATCTACGGGTTGGATGAAGACTTCCAATCGGGATGCCTCTACCGCCATGCTCCAGAGCGGGGTCACATCCGCGACTGATGTCACAGGTTTCGGCCTCCTGGGACATCTCTTTGAAATGTGCCGGGGATCCGCACTCGGGGCGGTACTGGATTTAAACTCCGTTCCACTGATGGCAGGAATAGATGAACTGGCCAGGATGGGGTTCATCCCTGAAGGCGCCTATAATAACAGGAAATATCTGGAAAATGTAATCGATCCAGGTGAAATTTCTGACGATTTACTTCTTCCCCTCTTCGATCCCCAGACATCAGGAGGGCTTCTTGTGGCAATCCCTCCCGAAAAGGCAGATCTTTTTGAGTTCACCTTTAGTGAAGCCGATGTTTTCTTTGCCCGCATCGGGCTGTTCACCGAACCGCCAGTAGCTATAAAGATAGTTTCTAGTTTCTAGTTTCTGGTTTCTAGTAATCACAAAGAAAGAGTTTTTCCCTGCG
>QIFJ01000116.1 GCA_003229755.1 Pseudomonadota bacterium | reverse complement strand
GCCTGATTCCTTTCCGGACAACCTGTAGGCGGGAGATGCCATGGACAACGGTTTGAAAGCGAAAGATCCCGATCTCTCAGTGGACCTGGGCGGGGGCCTTGCCCTGAAAAATCCCGTTATGACCGCATCGGGTACCTTTGCCTACGGGGAGGAGGCGTCAAAATACTTAGACATCTCCGTTCTGGGGGCTATTGTTGTGAAGGGGATATCCCTGGAGCCCCGCCAGGGGAACCCCCCGCCTCGTATAGTGGAGACTCCCTCAGGGATGCTCAATTCCATCGGCCTTCAGAATGTTGGGGTAGACGTATTTCTTTCGGAACCGTTTCTGGGGGAAAGGGGCGCCACCGTTGTCGTCAATATCCTTGGAAGTTCCACAGAAGAGTACCTGAAGGTAGCCGAGCTGTTGAGCACCGACAGCCGGATCAGCGCCCTGGAGGTGAATATCTCCTGTCCCAACGTGAAGGAGGGGGGAGTTCAGTTCGGGATGAACCCTGACATGGCATCGGGGCTCATCAGATCTCTGAGGGAAACCACGGACCTTCACCTCATGGTCAAGCTCACCCCGAATTGCGGGGATATTGTCGGCATCGCCAGGGCCGTTGAGGATGCGGGCGCCGATTCACTTTCGCTGATCAACACCATAACCGGTATGGTGATTGACGTGGGGAAAAAGAGACCAGTGCTGGGCTCGGTAGTGGGGGGGCTTTCCGGGCCGGCCATAAGACCAGTTGCACTCAGGATGGTCTACGAAGCCGTCGGGGCCGTTGATATCCCTGTCGTGGGAATTGGGGGGATATCGGAAACCGATGATGCCCTTCAGTTCCTCATAGCGGGTGCTGCCGCTGTTCAGGTGGGGACAGCGACATTTCTCGATCCATGCGTGCCATTGAACATCCTGGAGGGGATAAGATCCTACATGATCGATGGGGGAATGTCTGCCCTTTCGGATATCGTTAACACCCTGGAACTTGGTTAATTGGTTTTTGGTTCATCTTCCAATTAGTTTGGGGGATTTTGTTAGAAGTGTATTCATATGGCCGGGCTTTTGGGTGTAATCACTCGCCTTCGCAACCCCCTTTTAGCTTCGCTTCGTGATTCACCAAAACCCCGTCCTTACAAATACTTATACCGAATTTACACTGACTAATTTAGAGATGAACCATAATTTTTGACTGGGTCGTAAAAAGTCCATCCATGGCTTTTTGCTCCTCGGGAAGGGAAAAGCGTCATTTTCCCTTCCCTCACGAATCCATAACTATATATTAAGATTATGGATTCGGGCGCCCATGCTCGGGCGCGATTGTATTGCTGAGCAAGTCATTGATTTGGACACCCTTAAATGGGCGAGTTGATGTTTTAAAAGTTGCTTTTCACAGTTATTGTTGCTAAGCATTTGTGGGGGTAATATCAAGTCCAAGATCCAAGATCCAAGATCCAAAATCCAAAATCCAATGTTCAAGATCCAGGATCAGGATAATAATGAATATTATCTATCTTTTGCTGGGTGAGATCTTGGATTCGGGACCTTGGATATTGGACCTTTCATAATGGATGTTTAAATGAAAACAGGATTAATTGTGGCCCTTGACATCGACGACCCTGCTGAAGCCGTGGCCCTGGCAGGTGAACTGGGTGAAAGGGTATCTGCTTTCAAGGTCGGGTCGCAGCTTTTTACCCGTGGGGGGCCAGCCGTCATCGACGCGATCCGCCATGCGGGTGGGGAAGTCTTTCTGGACCTGAAGTTCCACGATATCCCCAATACTGTCAGAAAAGCTGTTGAAAGTATCACAGATAGAGGGATCGCCTTCTTTACGGTACACGCCTCCGGCGGCAGCGAGATGATAAGGGTGGCGAAAGAAGCCGCGGGCGATGCCAGGGTTCTGGCCGTGACAGTGTTAACAAGCCTGAATAGTGATGACGCGGCACAAATCGGGTTTTCCCTGCCCCTGGAAAAGCAGGTGCTGAGGTTGGCGCGCCTCGCGAGGGACTCGGGGGCCGACGGTGTTGTCTGCTCCCCGCTGGAGGTATCAAAGTTAAGGGGAGCACTGGACAATGATTGCATACTGGTTACGCCCGGTATACGACCGGCAGGGTTGGCAAGCGACGACCAGGCCAGGATCGCCACTCCCGCCGAAGCCGCTCACTCTGGCGCAGATTACATTGTCGTGGGCAGGCCCATCGTAAAGGCAGAAGATAGAATCACCGCGGTGGATAGTATCTTGAGTGAGCTACGATAAGAGTTGAAAGTTGAAAGCTAATTGGAGATTCGAGATAGAACATTTGAGGATTTGAGCATTGGAAACTGGAGATTAGAACATTAGACATTAGAACAATAGATACTGGAAATTGAATAAAATAAATTGATAGATGTTGGTCTTAACTTCCAACCTTCAACTTTCAACTTTTAACCAACAATTAACAGTTTAAACTGATAAAAACAGCCCGGAACGTCACAGAATATGTTAAACTGCGTAAGGTTGATGACTTCGCAAGAAGTCATGAACGCGCCCATTGTGGGGCGCCCGGATCAATGACTTGCTCAGCATTACAATCGCGCCCGAGCATGGGCGCCCGAATCCATAATCTTAATATATAGTTATGGATTCGTGAGGGAAGGGAAAACGACGCTTTTCCCTTCCGGAGGAGCAAAAAGCCGCTCATGAACTTTTTGCGACAACAACAAAATCCTGTAAGGAAAGTGAAAATGACACTTTTCGCTTTCCGCGGAGTAAAAAGCCACGGATGGACTTTTTACGACCCTATCAAGGCATAACCGGAGAAAACTGAAAGCACTGGATATGGGAGGAGAAAATGGCTCATAAACTTCTCATCGTGGAAGATAACATCGTTATCCTGACCATGCAGAAGCAGATCTTCGAGATGGAAGGTTACGATATAAGCACAGCCCAGGAGGGTATGGACGCGCTCAAGAAGGTTCATCAGGAGCGTCCCGATATCGTCCTGCTGGACGTCAATATTCCCGGGATGAACGGTTTCGAGTTGTGCCGGCAGATAAAGGAGG
>QIFJ01000027.1 GCA_003229755.1 Pseudomonadota bacterium | reverse complement strand
TCGGCTTCGACGAGCTCATAGGGAACGACCAGCCCTATTATGAAGGTATGAAGAGGTACCAGTTCCGTTCCGTCCCGGACAGAGCCCTTTATGAAAATATCGTTTACAACGTCCTGCCGGAGTTGCCTGAATCCCGGCCCTACTTTCTTGTCATCGAGACCGTTTCAACCCACTATCCGTTCAATGAGCCCGGAACCGGCTCGAAAAAAGAGGAGGATGTGTTCGGATACGCTGACACTCAGCTGGGATGGTTTTTCGAAAACCTGGAGCGTGAGGGGATCCTGAAAGACACCCTGCTTATCATCACCAGCGACCACCGGGCCATGACCCCGATGAGACCGGATGAAATTACCGTGTACGGAGAAGAGGCTAATGCAAGGATACCACTGGTAATCTTCGGCCAGACATATGAACCAGGCGTCAAGGTGGACGGTTATTTTCAGCAGTCGGACCTCATGGAGTCGATCATGTATCTTGCAGGTCAGGATGCCACCTTTTCAGACTTCAGGGGAAACCTGTTTGCCACACCGTCGGTTCCTTCCAGGTACATCATCTATTACGGCGGCAACGAAAGGGACCGCGTACAGGTGTTAAGCGAAGCGGGTTCCTATCCCGTCAGGCTTGACGGCGACGACACAGAGTTCCTGCGGGAAGTTCCCGCGGAGGGCAGCGAAGTGCTTGACCTGATCAACTGCATCAGGATCCAGGCAAGTGAAAGGGGCAAGTAGTGGGATTTATGCGCCGCATCGGATATGACCCGAAACACATCAACACTTATGTAGTATTGCTATCTGCTCCTGTTTTGCTGTCGATATACCGCGCCCGCGGTTCAGCCGAAAATTTCGGGCGTTGGTTCCCCGGTTTTACGGGTCATCCGATTGAAGATCTGCTGGCGGTCCTTTACCAGTGGTCGGCTTTTTTCATCCTCGTGGGCCTCATCCCTGCTGTGTACGCTCGCATAAAAATGAAGACCTCTTTCAGGGATCTGGGGGGCGGACTGGGTGACAGGCGGTTCGGCAGCATTTTCGTCTTGATTACACTTCCACTTGTCATCCTGCCCATAGCGTACTTGTCTTCGGCCATGCCCGGGATAATGGCCGAGTACCCCATGGCCAGGGTTCTTTTTTCACGGCCGGATATGGTTGTCTGGTACGAACTGGCCTACATCCTGATCTATTACACAGCCTGGGAGTTCTATTTCAGGGGGTTCCTGCTCTTCAGTCTGGAGAGGACCTTTGGCGGGGTCAACGCTATCCTCATCCAGACTATCTCCTCTGCACTTATCCATATCGGCAAACCCGAGGGCGAGTTGATAGGCGCCATCGTGGTCGGGGTAGTTTTCGGCGCTCTGGCTCTCAGAACCCGCTCATTCTGGTACGGGTTTATCCTCCACGCATCCCTCGGCGTGTTAGTGGACCTGTTTGTACTGATGGGTTGAGCGGAAGGGCGAAGTGGGCATTTATCTTGTCACCGGGATAAGCGGTTTTATCGGCAGCCATGTGTCGCAGCGCCTCCTCGCCCGCGGCCACAGGGTCCGGGGTATCGTCCGCCGCACTTCTGATCTGACCTTCCTTAAGGATCAGAACCCGGAACTTTCCTTTGGCGACATAACCGATCGGGAGAGCCTTACCGCTCCTCTGAAGGGGGTGGAGGTTGTGATCCACGTGGCCGGCATGGCAAGCGACTGGGGCCCTCTGGACAGGTTTTACGATGTCAATGTGACCGGCACCCGCAATGCGGCCGAGGAAGCTCATCTGGCGGGCGCCAGGCGTTTTGTTCACATCGGGACCACCGCTGTCCACGGGTTTGGTGGGTTTTCCAACCTTGCCGAATCCGCACCCATGGCCCAGAGCGCCTTTCCCTACTGCGAGACCAAGAAGATAGCTGAGAACTGGCTTTTCGATTTCGCACGCACCGTCCCGATGGAGATCTCTTCAATACGCCCCGGCAATGTCTTTGGTCCGCGCGATCACACTTTCATTGAAAAATATCTCGACGCCATGGAGAAAGGGAAACTGGCCTACGTCAGCGGTGGGCGGTGCCTGACGGCGCCCACATATGTAGAAAACCTGGTGGATGCCATTGAAGCGGCCTGTGTAGAGCAACGGGCAGCCGGGGAGGCCTTTTTTATAACCGATGGACTTGACATAACATGGAAGGCCTTCACCGAGAAGTTCGCCGCAGCGCTGGGAGTGCCTTCTCCTAAATTGTCAGCACCCTTTGCCGTCGCCAATGGCCTCGGGTATGCATCGGAAAGACTTTATCTTCTACTGGGAATCTCCTCGCCGCCAATGATCACCCGTTACCGCGTTTCCAACGCCGGGCGTGACTACCACTTCTCCATCGACAAGGCAAGGCGCCTCCTGGGCTACGATCCGGCGGTGAACTTTGAAGATGCGGTGAAAAATACGGTACACTGGTATAGAAGTCGTTAATTAAGAACGCAGATCCAGGATCCTCAACGCGCCCATTGAGGAGTACCCAAATCAAAAAGGAGGTCCCCATGCCGAAAGATGTCCTCTTTTCTCCGTATGATCTAGGCCCCAACGAAATCAAGAACCGCGTCGTTATGGCGCCCATGACCCGGAACCGGGCCGGCGAGGGCAACGTGCCCACCCCCCTTCACGCCGAGTACTATTCACAGCGGGCCTCGGGAGGGCTCATCGTCACATGCGCCACCCAGATCTCGCCCCGGGGAGTTGGATATC
>QIFJ01000076.1 GCA_003229755.1 Pseudomonadota bacterium | reverse complement strand
TGTTGAGGAATTGGTACATCCTGCCTTTTCTCAAGGTGACCATACATCCGATGGGATTGCCCTCGCGAAGCTTGAAATTGGCTATGGATTTCCGTGCCCTCCTGATCACCGGCCGCTGGCCGGTGATCATCGCAATTTCCTCCATGGATGTATCCAGCACCCTGGCGTTTTCCAGCGCATCGCCAAGCCCCATATTTATGACGATCTTCTCCAGCCTTGGAACCTGCATAACGTTGCTGTAGTTGAAGGTCTTGATCATCCCAGGTACTACTTTATCTCGATATTTTTCCTGAAGGGTATTCATCCGCATTCTCCCGATCAATCGAAGGACTCCCCGCATCCCGCGCAGAGCCTGACCTTGCTTCCGTCCTCCAGATATTTGTTTCGGACCCTGACACCCTTGCCGCACTTTTCGCAAAAGAGCATGACGTTGGACAGGTGTACGGTGCCTTCTTTCTCAATGATCCCGCCCTGCTTCGACTCGCTTTGGGGCTTTGAGTGCTTCTTTACAAAATTGACTTTTTCCACTATTACCCGGTTTTTATCCAGCAAAACCTTCAGGATCTTCCCCTTCTTGCCCCTCTCCTTACCGGAGTTGACAACGACGAAGTCATCCTTTCGTATACCTATTCCAGACATCTTGAGAACCTCACAGCACTTCGGGGGCGAGAGAGACGATCTTCATGAAGTTCTTGCCCCGCAGTTCACGGGCAATGGGACCGAAGATCCTGGTTCCCACCGGCTCCCGGTGTTCGTTGATTATTACCGCAGCGTTATTGTCAAACCGTATATAGGACCCGTCAGTACGCCTCACTTCCTTTTTGGTTCTGACTATGACGGCCCTGTGGACCTCACCCTTCCGCACTTTCGACTCCGGAACAGCCTCCTTGATCGATACGACTATTATGTCCCCGACGCTGGCTGACTTTCGCCGGGAACCGCCCAGTATCCTGAAGCACAGGACCTTTTTGGCTCCGCTGTTATCAGCGACGTCGAGAATTGTCTCAACCTTGATCATTTAAAACTCCCTATAAAGCTCGCTGGCTAATCCAGCGGAGCCTTCTCAACAACGTCCAGAAGCCGCCATCGCTTGTTCTTCGAAAGAGGCCGGGTCTCCATGATCCTTACCGTATCGCCCATGGCCAGCTCGTTCTTCTCATCGTGGACCATGTACTTTACCCGCCTGCTCACGTACTTCTTGTAGACCGGATGGGCGAATTTTCTTGTGGACTGCACAACGGCAGTCTTGTCCATTTTGCTGCTTACCACTCTTCCGGTGATAACTTTCCTTTGCGATCCGCTTTTCCCTTCAGCCATCATGCTTCCTCTTTCACTGTTCGCACCTTCTCGGCAATTATAGTTTTGACTCTCGCAAGGTCTTTCCTTGCACGGGGAAGACTCATAGGGTTCTCAAGCTGGTTGGTCGCAAGCTGGAAACGGAGATTGAAAAGCTCCGCGCTAAGATCTTTTTCCTTCTGGCGCAGCTCGTCAATGTTCATCTCCCTGAATGCTGCCGGCTTCATCGCCCATCCTCCCTCATCAGGATCCGTGCCTTGATGGGAAGCTTGTGGATGGCAAGGCGCAGAGCCTCCCTTGCCACCTTTTCAGGCACACCCTCCAGCTCGTAGAGGATCCTGCCGGGTTTTACAACCGCTACCCAACCTTCGGGGGAGCCTTTGCCCTTCCCCATCCTGGTCTCCGCCGGTTTTTTTGTAACGGGCTTGTCCGGGAAGATCCTGATCCACACCTTACCTCCCCTTTTTACATGCCTGGTGATAGCAATACGGGCGGCCTCGATCTGCCTCGAGGTTATCCATCCCGGAGTCAGGGCCTGTATGCCGTAATCGCCGAAGCTCAAGGTGTTGCCCCTTCTGGCGGCACCCTTCATCCGTCCCCGGCTTTGTTTTCTGAATTTAACTTTTTTTGGCATCAACATGCTGCTATCTCCGATCCAGCTCCGTCCGTGTGATCCAATCTGGCCATTTTGCTGCTTACAGAGCCTCCGGCCCGGCTTCTTCCTTTTCCGACAGGACTTCGCCCTTGAAGATCCACACCTTGACTCCTATCACGCCGTATGTGGTCTTAGCCTCGGCAAAGCCGTAGTCTATGTCCGCCCTCAATGTCTGGAGAGGTACCCTGCCTTCCCGATACCAATACCGCCGTGACATCTCGGCGCCGTTTAGCCTTCCGGAGCACATGACCTTGATCCCCTCGGCGCCGAACCTGAGAGCCGATGCGACGCTCCTTTTCAGTGCTCGCCTGAAAGCTACCCGCCGGAGGAGCTGGCTGGCGATGTTCTCCGCAACCAGTTGGGCTTCCACTTCCGGTTTTCTGATCTCGATGATGTTCACGAAGATATCCTTGTCGGTTATCTTCTGGATCTCCCGGCGGAGCAGTTCTACTTCAGCTCCCTTTTTTCCGATAATTATTCCCGGCCTCGCAGCATGGATGTTTATACGCGCGCGCTTTGCCGTTCTCTCAATAATGATATCCGAGATACCGGCGTGGAAAAGCTTCTCCTTGATGAAACTCCTGATCCTGATATCTTCATGCAGGAGACGGGCGTAATCCTTTTCCGCATACCACCGTGAATCCCAGTCCTTGATGATCCCAAGCCGGAATCCCTTTGGGTGAACTTTCTGGCCCAAAATAACCCTCCTTACTTCTCCGCAACCACCACTGTAATGTGGCTTGTCCTCTTGCGGATAATTGTTGCCCTGCCCATCGC
>QIFJ01000233.1 GCA_003229755.1 Pseudomonadota bacterium | reverse complement strand
CCGCAGATCCTTTTGGATCCAAGGCGGTCAGGGCTTCAGCGGGGGGTGTGTTTCATATTCCCGTCATTACTTCCGCGGACAAGGAGCAACTGACGAGCCTTGTCAGCTCTGGATTTGAGCTTTTTACGGCTGACAGCCGGGGTGTGTCACTGGGTGAAATATCGTTCCCGGCACGTTCCATCCTTGCTCTTGGAAATGAGGGCACCGGGTTTTCCCCCTGGATGAACAACATGGGCAGCAGGACTGCCGTTCCCATGGCGGCGGGAGTTGACTCTCTGAACGTTGTTGTTGCAGGCTCCATCATAATGGAAAGGATGGTTTCTGCCGCAGGCTAGCCTCTCGGTTTCATCTCCCAATTGGTCGGTGGAATATCAGTATATGTACTTTGAAGGCCGGGCTTTTGGGTGTAATCACTCGGCTGCGCAACCCCCTTTTAGCTTCGCTTCGTGATTCACCAAAACCCCGGCCTGATATGTATTTATTCTACCTTCGAAATACCATGGGTGTTAGCCCATGGTAGTTAACTCACTCAGGGCCTGAAGCGAAGCTCAAAGGGGGTTGCGAAGGCGAAGGGTTTATTTTGCCGGAACCCATGCATTACATATTAACCGACTAATCGGGAGATGATCTGTCTTTTGGACGTGCGAGGTCCCTGACGATCCTTGAAAGTTCTTCAGCTGATCTTTCAACAAAGACCTTTCCCCTTTCAGGATCGGCAGCCCCGGGATCTCCCCATACTCCACCCGGCCAATACTTTTCCGGATCATGTACAATCCGGTAGGGCGGTAATGAAGGGGATTCGGCCGGTGACGTTCCCTTTACCGAATCCGGATAAAGATAGAGCATCCTTGATGTCTCTATCTCACCGGCGTGGGAATCACCCTGTGTCTTTACCAGTTCAGATGAGGATTTGACCACAAGTTCGAAATCGCTCACGATCGCTAATTCAAGAGATGGGTTTTCCTGAACACAATCAGTGGCCGCTTCCCTCAGGGATGACATGTGAACCCTGCCCGCATGGCCTGAAAAGAGAATTATCTTTTTAAAGCCCTGCCTGGAAAAAGAACGGATGAGGTCGCGGACCATGGCGCGGAAAGTATCGCCCGAAACGGTTACTGTGCCCGGGTGATTCCTTGTACTGGTGCAGATCCCGTAATGTACGGGAGGCGCGACTACGGTTCTTTCGATATCCGCTGCCGCTATGGCAACCGCCTCGGCCTGAAGGGTGTCGGTGGCGAGAGGAAGATGGGACCCATGTTCTTCGGTGGACCCGAAGGGGATGATAACGGGAGTGCCCGCGTCGGCTTCCTTCCTTATTTCCTCCATGGTCATCCAGGTCATTTCCATCTTGCCACCTCCATTAAAGGGGTTTTTTCGGGCGGAACGGTGGTAAGTAGCAAAGTTCATGATATAAGTTGTTTTAGTTTTATTCAATATGACGTATGAACGTTGAATAAAGCAGGCAGGAGGCAAGAGGCAGAAGGTAGGAGGGTTTTACACGCAGTCATTGCGAGGAATATCGCATTTAGCGCAATGACGAAGCAATCCTGTAACTCATTGATCTGGGATTTTAAGCGTTAAGTTTTAGGTTAACATTGAACATTGAACGTTAAACGCCGACCACAGGTTGGCTGGAAGTTGTCTGACAAATGAATCAAGTTAAAGAGCAGTTATCGCAAATAAAGGGAATACTATTCGATCTGGACAACACACTCTATCCCAGCAGGAAGGGTGTGTTCGACCTCGTGAATGAGCGGATCGATCAGTATGTGGTATTCGAGACAGGTGTGGACTCGGGCTCAGTGAAGAATCTTAGAAGAGGTTTTATAGCCGCATATGGAACGACCCTGGGTGGGCTCATAAAGCATCATAGCACTTCCCCGGAGCACTATCTGGATTTCGTTCACGATATTCCCGTTGAGTCGATGCTGGAAGCGGATACCGGTCTTGGAGCATTCCTCGCCAGGATCAAGCTGCCCAAGGTGATCTTCACAAACGCATCCGCATCTCATGCCTGCAGGGTCCTAGCCGCCCTCGGAGTGGGGGAGCATTTCCGTGAAATATGTGACCTGGCAGCCACCGGTTACCTGGGCAAACCCCACAGCGAAGCCTTTTCGTGCGCTGTTAATACTATCGGGCTGCCGGCCGGCAGGACTCTGTTCGTGGACGATATGCCGGTGAATGCGAATGCTGCCGCGGATATGGGGATAATACCGGTTCTAGTGGATACTGATAGCGACGGAATGGGCCATCTTACCGTGAGTGAGGTAACTGATCTGGCTGGTTATTTTGAAGGAATGCCGTGGTTTATTGATTAATAACCTGGACCAATGACCAATGACCAACGTGTTAAGTGGTGCGTAACGCGTGATGCGTGATAAGTTGTTAGTAGCAGCTCGAAACTAGAAACAAGAAATCAGGAACTCTGGCCGAAGGCTGGCGCCCGGAGCCTGTTGTCGGGTTTAACTAATCACCATTCACTAATCACTTGTTACGCATTACGATTTTGGATATAGGACATTGGATCCTGGATCACAATACCCGGAACTCGGAACTAATAAAAGACGAGGTAATATCAGATGAACATTAAATTCAGGAAAATTCTGGGTGGATCATTTTCGTTTGTTTTATTGATCCAGATTGTTGCCTTACTCCTGACTTCACCGGTATCTGCTTTCATCGAGCGGGGCGAGGTAGTTACGCGCACTCTTCCCAATGGACTGGAGGTTCTGGTCAGGGAGGATCCGGCCCAATCTGTTGTAGGGCTGCAGGTTTGGGTTGGCGTAGGAAGCAGGGATGAACCTAAAGGCAAGGAGGGGATAGCGCACCTGTTCGAGCACATGCTCTTTAAGGGTACAGACAAAAGAGGGGTAGGAGAGATTGCAGGGGAGATAGAATCGGCCGGCGGTAACATTAACGCCTACACCTCCATGGACCATACGGTTTATCACATTACCGTTGCGTCAGGCTTCTTTAATGTTGCCCTTGATGTCATGGCCGACGCGATACAGAATTCTTCATTCGCCAAGATGGAACTGGAGCGTGAAAAACTGGTTGTCGTTGAGGAGATCCTCCGCGGGAAGGACAATCCGGGCAGGGTGTTTTCCGAAAAGATGTTCGAAACGGCCTTTTCAAAGCATCCATATGGCAGAACAGTTATCGGAACGAAGGAATCGGTGATGGGGATCACAAGGGGAGATATGCTGAAGTTCTTCCGCAACTGGTATGTGCCGCGAAACATGAAGGTCGTTGTGGTCGGGGGAATTGAAG
>QIFJ01000310.1 GCA_003229755.1 Pseudomonadota bacterium | reverse complement strand
TGGCCGAAGAGCTCCTCTCCCAGGGTTTCACCCTCGTATCGGGCGGAACCGATAACCATATGATGCTCATAGATCTCAGGGACGAGGACTATACGGGCAAGGATGCGGAAGAAGCCCTTGATCTGGCCGGGATCACAGTCAACAAGAATACGGTACCTTTCGAAACCAGAAGTCCCTTTATTACCAGCGGGGTCCGTATTGGGACGCCCGCCATAACGACCCGGGGCATGAAGGAACCGGAGATGGTTAATATCGCCAGATGGATCGCCCAGGTGCTTCACCGCAGGGATGACAAAGGATTTCTGGAGAAGGTCAAGCTTGATGTCAGGGCTCTGTGTGACAACTTCCCCTTCTACAGAGACAGACTTGAGGGCTGACAGTAAAGTGTCGATCTCCCCGGATGGTCGTCCTTCGTGGGACGATTATTTTATGCATATTGTCAAGCTGGTGGCCACAAGGTCCACCTGCATAAGACGTCAGGTGGGAGCTGCATTTGTGAAGAACAAGAATATTCTTGCCACAGGCTACAACGGTCCTCCCTCGGGAATACCTCACTGCTCAGAGGTGGGGTGCCTCAGGGATGAGCTGGGGATACCCTCAGGAGAGAGGCACGAGATCTGCCGCGGTCTTCACGCGGAGCAGAACGGCATCATACAGGCGGCCAAGCATGGGATTAACCTGTCAGGATCTACTGTATATACAACGGTCAGCCCCTGTATTATCTGCGCCAAAATGCTGATAAACGTTGGAGTGGAGAGGATAGTCTCCTGGAGAGGTTACCCGGACTCATTGGCGGCTGAGATGCTGTCAATGGCGGGCCTGGGGCTGGAGATCCTTGAAGGTGAGGACCAATGAAGTGTCCCTTCTGTTCAGACTTTGACAATAAAGTTGTTGATTCACGACTGTCCGGCAATAACGATGTTATAAGGAGGAGGCGTGAGTGCCTGGGCTGCGGGCGACGTTTTACCACATACGAGAGGGTGGAGGACATCATGCCCATGGTTATCAAAAAGGATAGCAGGCGAGAACCCTTCGACCGGGGGAAGATCCTGAATGGCATACAGAAGGCCTGCCAGAAACGGCCGGTCAGCGTCCCTGTCATGGAGGAAATAGTAGACCGTATCGAAAAGGCTGTTCAGGAAAAGGGCCACAAGGAGATAGTCAGCACCGACATCGGTGAGACGGTTATGCAAGAGTTGCAATCGCTGGATGAAGTCGCCTATGTCCGGTTTGCTTCGGTATACCGCTCCTTCAAGGACATCAACGAGTTCATGGATGAACTTAAGGAGCTCCTGAAAGATGGAAAATCAAGACTGCTGAATAACGGAGAGGAGGATAGTTGAAAGGTCAGTTCAGAGGTGGTGTTCACCCCGCAGAAAGCAAAGACACAAACAAGGAAGCCGTTAAGGTCCTCGAGCTTTTAGAACTTTACATGGTGAGCCTGTCCCAGCATATCGGGGCTCCGGCGGAACCCATCGTCAGCGCGGGAGACAAGGTCCTGAAATATCAGGAGATAGCAAGGTCCACAGGGTTCATCTCCGCATCGTTGCATGCGCCCACTTCAGGGACTGTAAAGGCTATCGAACCTTCTCCTCACCCCTCGGGCAGACTCATACCAGCCATAGTGATCGAATCCGATGGCGAGGACACGGAATTCGACATCTCCGTCAACTCCGACCCCGATCTCAAAAAGGGTCCTGAAGCCTGGATCGAAATGGTGCGAAACGCCGGAATAGTGGGTATGGGCGGTGCGGCCTTTCCGACTCACGTCAAACTGAGCCCGCCGGATGACAAGCCTATTGAGCTTATGGTTGCCAACGGTATCGAGTGTGAGCCGTACCTCACAGCGGATCACAGGCTGATGCTGGAGAACCCTGAGCTCGTTGTTGCGGGCCTGCGTCTGACAATGGAGATGGTGGGCGCGAAAAAATCCATTATCGGCGTCGAGGCTAACAAGCCGGATGCCATCGAAACCTTCCGTTCCATGGACCTCCCCCCCGACGTTGAGGTTGCGGAGCTTCCGGTAATGTATCCCCAGGGAGCTGAGAAACAGCTCATCTACGCCCTGTTGGGAAAGGAAGTTCCCATGGGAGGACTTCCCATGGATGTGGGTGTAGTAGTGCAGAACGTAGGTACACTGGCAGCAATCTACGATGCCGTTACAAAGGGCAAGCCTCTGGTGGAGAGGATCATGACGCTGGGAGGATCGGTCCCGGCAGGTCCGGGTAACTACCTTGCCAGAATAGGAACGCCTCTTTCCGATGTCGTCGAACAGACGGGAGGGATGAGGGGTCCGGCTGCCAGGATCGTGTCCGGCGGACCTATGATGGGTCAGGCCCTGGCGTCCCTTGAAAGCCCCGTTCTCAAAGGGACCAGCGGTTTGCTCATTTTCGGTCCCGGCGAGATGAGGCCCCTTAAACAGAGGGCCTGTGTGCGCTGCGGGGCGTGCATCAGAGTGTGCCCTGCAGCACTGCTGCCCCACAGGCTGGGCACCATGGTTGAGTGGAGCGTCTTTGACGAACTGGAAGGATTTCACATAAACGACTGCATTGAATGCGGATGCTGCGCATACGTATGTCCCTCGGACCGGAATCTCGTTCAGTACATACGGCATGGTAAGGCGGAAATAATGACAAGGGGGCATATGCACTGATGAAAACCGTACTTGCACCTTCACCACATTTGAGGTCCCCGGATACGATCGAAATCGCCATGTACAGTGTGTTGATCGCACTTG
>QIFJ01000043.1 GCA_003229755.1 Pseudomonadota bacterium | reverse complement strand
GGAATTTCGGTATGAGTGTATTAATATGGCCGGGTTTCTGGGTGTAATCACTCGCCTGCGCGTGGGGCTAGCTCCGCTTCGTGATTCACCAAAACCCCGGCCTGAATATATTTATCCATCAAGGGTTCCGTTAAAAGGTCCTGAAGCGTAGCTCAAAGGGGGTTGCGAAGGCGAAGGGGCTTTTGACGGAACCTGGATATTATGTATAAATCACCAACTAATTTGGAGATGAACCCTAATTTCTAATGCTCTAACGTTCTGTGTCCAATATCCAATATCCAATTTCGAACTCTCTAAATATTTAGAAATTCCCTTATTTCATCATATAGAACCCCCTGCCTCAGGATCCGTGGCGGATCAACAGTCAGGTCCAGCAGCGTAGACGGCCTCCCCCCCGGTGCAGGGCCTCCGTCAACTACCAGGTCAACCTCTCTGACTAGTTCCGGGTCTAATAGGTCGACGGATATGGGCGGGGGGTCGCCGGCCCTGTTGGCGCTTGTGGCAGTAAGGAGACCCATATGGGCTCCGGCAAGTTCCAGGGCAAAGGACGGTCCCGGTATCCTGATACCAACTGTTCCGGTGCCCGCTGTAACGGCACCGGGGATTTGAGGATTCGCTTTAAGGATAAGGGTGAGAGGCCCAGGCCAGAATTTCCCTGTGATACTGTGAAATTGAGGATGAACTGTCCGGCATGCAGACAGCGCTGTTTCAGAAGTGTCGGCAATGAGGGGAACCGGTTTAGCTGACTCCCTGCCCTTGATTTTGCGCAGCTTTTCAATGGTATCAGTATTAAATGGGTCGGCAGCAATACCGTAAAAGGTCTCTGTGGGGACAATAACCAGCCCCCCCGAATGAATTACAGTTAAAGCATCACTGAGTGCTGTTTTGCCCCATGGAAAGATCGTACTCATGGCGCAGGATCAGAAGGTATTATTGGCCATATTTTTCCTGAACTCCTTGAGCTTTCCGCCAAGATCATCGTTAGTAAGAGCAAGAATGGAAACGGCAAGCAGAGCCGCATTTTTCGCCCCTCCTTCACCAATGGCCATGGTGGCTACTGGCACGCCCGCCGGCATCTGTGCTGTGGAGAGGAGTGAATCAAGACCGTCGAGGGGGGAAGAGGGGAGGGGAACACCTATAACCGGTTTCACGGTCAGGGATGCCACAACACCGGCAAGGTGCGCTGCCCATCCGGCTCCTGCAATAAAAACCTTGCATCCGGATTCATCTGCTTCTTTTACCAGGTTCCTGACTCTGTCAGGTGACCTGTGGGCCGAGGCTACGTCAATGCGATGAGAAACCCCGAATTCTGAAAGTAGCGCGGATGTTTCATCCATAACCTCTTTATCAGATCCGCTACCCACCAGGACAAGAACATCTATAGAATCCATATTTCTCCTTTGCCAGCCTTCGGCTGGAGTTTCTATTTTCCAATCTCCAATTTCCAATGCTCTAATGTTCCACTTCGATACCTCGAAACTACTTCAGGAATTTTATGGCTTTTGCCCCGATATCGCGGCGGTAGTAGGCTCCATCCCATTTAATGACATCACAGGCCCTGTACGCCCTCTCGATGGCATTGGGTATGTCGTCACCAAGGGCGGTCACCCCAAGGACCCTGCCCCCAGCGGTGACTATCGTCCCGTCCTTGAGAGCGGTTCCGGCATGGAAGACTTTCACGCCTTCCATGGCGTCTGCTTCTTCGATACCCGTAATTACCTTGCCTGTCTCGTAAGAGCCGGGGTAGCCCTCCGAGGCCATAACCACGCATATGGATGGGCTGTCGTGCCAGTTAAGTGTGATCTCATCCAGCCGCTCATCCACGACAGCTTCCATGACCTCGACAATATCTCCGTCAACTCTGACCAGGAGGGGCTGTGCCTCAGGATCGCCGTACCTCGCGTTGAACTCAAGTACACGAGCTTTGCCGTCCTCGATCATCAGTCCTGCGTAAAGAACGCCTTTGTACGGCCTGCCCTCTGATGCCATTGCGTTAACGGTCCTGATCATTACCTCCTCCATTACCTGATCGAATACCTCCTTCGTCACTACAGGTGCGGGGCTGTAGGCACCCATCCCCCCTGTATTGGGCCCCTTGTCATCGTCGAAGATTCGGCTTGTGGTCCTGTGATGTGGCCAGGGGAAGCACGTTCTTGCCATCCGAGAAGGCAAGGAATGACGCCTCCTCCCCGGTGAGAAATTCTTCAACAACAACACGATCACCGGCGTCACCGAACCGCTTCTCTTCCATGATTATGTGGACGGCTTCGTTTGCTTCCTGGACTGTCTGACAGACGATAACGCCCTTTCCCGCAGCAAGGCCATCTGCCTTGACAACAATGGGGGTGCCTACCTCTTTAATATAAGCTCTTGCATCGTCGGGGCTGTCGAATACCTCGAAAAAGCCAGTGGGCACGTTGTATTTTGCCATGAGACGTTTGGTAAAGACTTTGCTGCCCTCTATCTCAGCGGCTTTTTTGCTGGCACCGAAAATTCTCAGGCCCGCCGCCTCGAAGGCATCGACGATACCCAGGGTCAGGGGAACCTCAGGGCCTACTACTGTCAGACCGATTACCTCCTTCTTTCCGAATTCGACCAGACCGTTAATGTCCTCAACATCGATGTCAACATTCTCCCCTTCGATGGCTGTTCCGGCGTTTCCAGGGGCACAGAACACCATTTCAACTTTCGGTGACTGATTTACCATCCACACCAGACTGTGCTCTCTCCCCCCGCCTCCGACGATCAGAACTTTCATTTCAACCTCCTGTGTTTAGTTCCAAGTTCCAGGTTCCACGTTCCATGCAGATGCAAATTCTATTTCTATAACTTGGAACCTGGAACTTGGAACCTGGAACTGTTTTATCAGTGTCTAAAATGCCTTATACCCGTAAACACCATCGCAAGGCCGTGTTCATTGGCAGCCTGGATGACCTCCTCATCCCTCATGGACCCGCCGGGCTGGATTATCGCTGTAACGCCAGCTTCAGCGGCGGCGTCCACTCCATCCCTGAAGGGGAAGAACGCGTCAGAGGCAAGGACAGCTCCCTCTACAGGAAGATTGGCCTTAGTTACTCCCAGTTTGGCGGAATCAACGCGGCTCATCTGGCCTGCGCCTACGCCAACGAGCTGTCCCTCTCTGGCATAGACTATGGCGTTGGATTTAACGTGCTTGACCAGTATCCAGGCGAACCTGAGGGACGCCATCTCCTCTTGGGTAGGCTCCCTGCTGGTGACCGTCTTAAGTTCATCTTCATTGAGAGTTATCAGGTCACGGCTTTGTACGAGGTAACCGCCCCCCGCAGAAGTTATGTTGATAACATTCACATCGGAAGGACAGTCGGTAAGGCCAGGCAGCTCCAGAAGCCTCAGGTTTTTCTTGGTCTGGAGGATTTTCATTGCAGCAGGACTGAATCCGGGCGCGATGACAGCTTCCTTGAAACCATCTGCGATACCCTTTGCGGTATCCTCATCCACTTCCCTGTTAAAACCTATAATTCCCCCGAAGGCTGACAGAGGGTCTGTTTCCATGGCCTTTTCGTAGGCGTCCGCCAAACCCCTCTCCGAGACCGCCGCTCCGCAGGGATTCGTATGTTTGAGGATAACGCAGGCGGGATCTTCAAACTCCTTT
Source organism: Pseudomonadota bacterium (assembly GCA_003229755.1). Lineage (GTDB taxonomy): Bacteria > BMS3Abin14 > BMS3Abin14 > BMS3Abin14 > BMS3Abin14 > SZUA-178. The sequence continues at coordinate 1,221 of QIFJ01000043.1, read as the reverse complement.
ACAAGGGCGAGGGCAGCGTCGAGATCCAGGATGTTGTTATAGGACAGTTCCTTACCCCAGAGCTGTTTTGCGTCCTTCAGGGCAGGTTCATTGGATACCGGACCGCTGTAAAAGGCGGCCTGTTGATGGGGATTCTCGCCGTACCTCAGATCCTGTACTTTCTGCCCTCCGGCTACCAGAATTTCAGGAAGACGGGCTTCTTCCAGTTTCTGGCCGTCTTCACCCAGACCGGACATATAAGCTGAGATCGCTGCGTCATACAGACAGGTATGAGAGAAAGCTTCCTTTGAGAGAGAGAGCCTGGTGGAAAAGGAGATTCCTTTCTCATCTCTCATCTCACTCAGCACCGTTTCGTACCTGGATGGGTTTACGATCACTGCCACAGAGGGGAAATTTTTTGCAGCGGCTCGTACCATCGCGGGGCCTCCGATATCGATCATCTCGAGAGCTTCTTCAAGAGTTGTTTCTTCCCTGCCGATGGTCTCTGTGAAGGGGTACAGGTTAACGGCCACAAGATCGAACATCTTCAGGTCATGTTCCGCCAGCTCCTCCTTGTGGGATGGCTTGTCCTTCCTCGCCAGAATGCCTCCGTGGATCCGCGGGTTCAGAGTCTTGACCCTTCCATCCAGGATCTCCGGGAAACCCGTAACGTCGCTTACCGATATTACAGGTATTCCGGCTTCTTCGAGGGCTTTTGCTGTGCCGCCTGAAGATACTATCTCTACTCCCATATCCGAAAGTGAACGGCAAAAAGGAACAAGTCCTGACTTGTCCCACACACTCACAAGGGCACGTTTAACCTGCAGGGCGTGTGTTTTCATCGGGCTCCTTTCGGTTGTGCTGGTTAAATCTCAGGAATAGAAAAAGTAGTTTTACATGAGGTGTTCTCGCGGGTCAAATTTTTTTTGTCCGCAAAGTCAAAATCGAAGTATTTCTTTTCATCACGGAGACATCCTTCGACAAGCTCAGGGCAGGCAGAGGACACGGGAAAAAACAGAGGACTTAGGGTTCATCACGCCGATGGCGCGACAAAGACGCAAAGAAAAACCTGGGTTTGGGTTTACATGAAAAGACAAAAGCCCTTAACGCAGAGGGCCGCTGGCCGCCCATTTGGCCGGACCGCAGGGGGTCGCAGGGAAAAACTCTTTCTTTGTGATTACTAGAAACCAGAAACTAGAAACTAGAAACTATCTTTATAGCTACTGGCGGTTCGGTGAACAG
>QIFJ01000295.1 GCA_003229755.1 Pseudomonadota bacterium | reverse complement strand
GATACCTCCTCCTCATAGGATTCAGCCACACTGCCCAGCATGGCCGGCAGTTCGCCGCTGTGCTCTCCGACCCCAACCACTCGCGGAACCAGGGGTGGAAATGCACCGCTGGCGCGCAGTGAATCAGCGAGGGATCCCCCCTCAGAGATAGAGTCGGAGGCATCCTGTATGGCAGAAGACAAAACCCTGTTCCCCATGACCTCTCCTACTATCTCCAGAGCCTTCAACATAGGCACCCCGCTCATAAGGAGGGCCCCCAGAATATGGCAGAACCTGACGGTGGCAACTTTCAGCAGGATTCGTCCGAAGATCGGGATCCTCAGCCTGAAGGAATCAAGGGGCTGGCCGAACCTTTCGCTTGCAGATGCCCTTCTGTAGATAAAAAGGAGCAGGACGGCGAATACCAGAAAGAGCATCCAGTAGCTTGAAGCAATATCGCTCAACACAAGGAGCACGCGGGTTAGCACAGGCAGGGTCCTGCCGAAATCGGCGAAAATGGACACAACCTGAGGAACAATATAGGCAAACAGGAAAAGCAGGAATACGAAACCGAGAACGGTCATTATAACAGGATAAACCATCGCTGCTACTACTCTGTTGCGTAACCTTGTTTCGCGCTCCAGAGTCTCGGCCAGGCGAACCATTATCGCATCCAGAAAACCGCCCGTTTCACCCGCCCTCACCATCTGAACGAACAGGGGCTCAAATACGCTCGGGTGCTCTGATAGCGCTTCGAAAAACGGAGTTCCCTCATTCACACGATTTCTGACTGAGCTCAAGACCTTCCTGACGGAAGGCTTTTCCATCTGTTCGATGAGAGCTTCCAGTGACTGCACCAGTGGAAGACCTGCTTTAAGAAGTGTAGACAGCTGTCGAGTGGCGGATGCCAGGTCTGACCTGGTTACCCTGCCCGGCAGGGAGATATCCCGGACAGATGAAGGCTTTTCCCGAGCAGAGGCTTGTTCCATCGATACCACGAAAAGCCCGTCTTTTTTGAGTCTCTCCCGGGCGCCCTGGAGATTCCCCGCATCTATCAGGCCCGTACGTTTTTTCCCGGGCATGATATTCAAATAGAGGCATTTTCGGACTCTTCCTGAGTTACCCTGAGAATCTCCTGAACGGTGACTTTTCCCTCAAGAACCTTCATAGCCCCGTCCTCGCGCAGGGTTCTCATCCCCTCTTTAAGAGCAGCTTTCTTGATGGAGCCGCTGTCGGGATTTTTCAGGATTTGGGCCTTTATCAAATCAGATACTCTGAGGAGTTCATAGATGCCTATCCTGCCCAGATATCCAGTATTCATACATGATAGACAACCGACCCCTTTCCATATCCCCTCGGGCGATATAGCCTCCCTGTCTACACCCAGCTCTTCGAGCTCTTCGGGCAGGGGTACGTAGTTCTCCCGGCAATCGGGACAGACTTTTCTCACAAGCCGCTGGGCAAGTATGGCACTGACAGACGATGCCACCAGGAAAGGTTCGATACCCATGTCTATGAGCCTTGTTACGGCACCCGCTGCGTCGTTTGTGTGGAGAGTTGAAAACACCAGGTGGCCTGTAAGGGATGCCTGTATGGCTATTTCAGCGGTTTCCAGATCACGGATCTCACCCACCATTATCACATTAGGATCCTGTCTGAGTATGGACCTCAGACCGTTAGCAAAGGTCAGATCGATCTTGGGATTCACCTGGATCTGACTTATTCCTTTCAGCTGATATTCAACCGGATCTTCTATCGTGATAATGTTCTTGTCAGCGGAGTTGATCCTGGAAAGAGCCGCGTATAGCGTTGTCGTCTTGCCGCTTCCGGTGGGACCTGTTACCAGGACGATACCGTGGCTTGTGCTGGTCAGACGCTCCGTGGCGCGGAGATGATCCGGCGCCATGCCTATCTCTCCCAGCCCTAGGAGGACCTGACTCCTGTCAAGGAGCCTCAAAACGATCCTCTCCCCGAAACTGGTGGGCACTACAGAAACCCTGATGTCGATATCCTTTCCAGCGATCTTGATACGGATCCTCCCGTCCTGGGGCAGGCGTTTCTCCGCGATATCGAGGTCAGCCATTACCTTTATCCTGGAGATTATGGGAGAGTGGAATCTTTTCTGAAGAGAGTGGATACTGTAGAGAACACCATCGACCCTGTATCTTACAGACAGGTCTTCCTCAAAGGGCTCAACGTGTATGTCGCTAGCCCTATCCTTGACAGCTTCATATAAAACTGTATTGACAAAATTTATTATCGGGGCTTCATCAGATGCATCGAGGAGGTCCTGGGGTTCTTCAAGATCTCCAGCAAATATGGAAATCTCCCCGTTCTCCAGGCTTTCGATTGCTTCCTCCGCTGATTCGGAAGATCGCTCATAGGTGAGGTTAATAGCTTCCAAAATAGTCTTTTTTCTGGCAAGAACCGGCTTCACGGGTGACGAGATGAAGGTACTCACATTCTCCAGGACCTCATCGTCCCTGCTGTTCACCGCAATAAATATATCTCCCGACTCAGGATCCTTGAAGGGATAGAGATTGTAGCGTCTGGCAAACTGGATGGGAAGAGCCGGGACGAGCTCTGCTTCTTCACCGTTGACCGGCAGCACCTCGTAAAAGGGGATACCCTCCAGCTCTCCGATTATCTGGAGCAGAACATGTTCATCCAGGAAGCGAAGTTGAACTATCACCTCAGCCAGCGTCCCTCCCCGTCTCACTATTTGGTGCTTCGCGTCCTCGATCTGCTGTACTGTAAGGAGGCCTCTCCGGGTAAGTGTTTCCTCCAGACGATCTGGTAAGGGCTGGCGCTTCACTTGTCGTTTTCCCCCTCAGCAACACCCTGCTCCATTTTTTCGGGCGGCTTGACATCATCATATAGCCCCATGGCATCAAGCTGGTCCTCATCCAATACTCCGATCTTTTCAGAGCTGTCCCGTGTGGCCTCTTTCATCTGCTGTGGATTGGTGATAACGCGGGGTGTGAGGAAGATCAGGAGGTTCGTTTTCTCGGTCGTGGTAGATTCAGACCTGAAGAGTGCGCCCAATAGAGGAATGCTGCCCAGCAACGGGACCCTGTTCACTGTCTTGGTCTTATCGTCCCGGATCATGCCACCGATCACGACAGTGTATCCATTCTTCACAACCACAGTTGTATTGGCTTTTCTTTTCAGGGTAGTGGGAGCAAGCTCCTGTGTTCCCAGGGTTTCGGCAACCAGTGTTTGGAGCTCGCTGAATATCTGGAGTTTGACGAACCCGTTTGAATTTATCTGGGGAGTGATCCTCAATGTAAGCCCCACATCCCTGTAATCGAAGGTGAAGACAGGCTGATTGTTGGCATCGAATTTCTGGCTGGTCTGGAAGGGAACGGTTTGCCCCACGACGATCTCGGCTTCTTTGTTGTCAGAAGTAACAATAGTGGGTGTGGACAGAATATTAACCTCGGTATCTGTTTTCAGTGCTCTGATGAGGGCTCCGAGGTTGGGAAATTCCAGATCACCGAAGGTTATCGTCTCACCGATGGCACCTACCACGAGACCGCTGGGTAATGTCGGGAAGGAGACAGACAGGTTGTCGAAGCCTCCGAACCCCGAACCGGCGAAACCCACTACACTGCCGTCGAAATCGTCCGCGATGCGCCACTCGACTCCCAGCTCCAGGGTCTTTCTGAAGGTAACCTCAGCGATCAGCACCTCCACAAGAACCTGCTCTCTGGGAATGTCCAGTTTTTCGATCACAGCCCTGAGAGTCGCGAACTCCCCCGGAGTTGCAGTGATCACAAGTGCATTGGTGGCTATATCCGCAATGATGGAGATCTCGGATCTCTTTACGTT
>QIFJ01000238.1 GCA_003229755.1 Pseudomonadota bacterium | reverse complement strand
TCGGCTGGTGCCTTGAATGTTGGAGCTCCGAGTGCGTCTTTGGATGATGGCGGATCGGGATTTTCGGGTTCTATCGGTTTCTTAACGGCTGATGTGGAAAATACAGATGTTGACAGCAAGTCCTTTATCCTCAAAGGCATATTCGGGATCTCCGATTCCGTAGCACCCTATTTCAAGTTGGGATTTGCCGATATTTCTGTAGATGCGGACGGTTTCGAGGGTAACCTGGGGTTTGCATACGGTGGTGGGGTCCTCCTGGATATAATAAGCCCCGGCGAGGAGGAAGGGCTCACTGTAAGTGTGGACACTCAGGTACTCTGGATCGGAAGCAGTGAGGCTGGGGCGGATTATGACCTCTTCGAGGGCCAGCTGGCTGTTTTAGGGTCATTAAAATCCAGCGGAACAACTGGATACGGTGGATTCGCTTCCTCATTTCTGAGTCTCGATGGAGGGGGTAAGAGTAGAGATGAGGGTGCGCAGAGTCACCTGTTTTTCGGGTTCGACTATTTCATGGATTACAATTTCTACTTCAATATCGAGGCCCACCTTTTCGGCGAGGACGCGATATCTGCAGGCGTGGGGTATATATTCTAACAGCAGTCATTGATTTGGGCGCTCTTCAATGGGTGCGTTTACGATGTGGGTGTTCAGAGTACATATACTGCAATTCAACCGGATAATTTGGAGATAATAATTTGGAGATAAGGAATAATGAGTACTATCCTTATAGTAGATGATTCAGATACTTCCCGCCGGCAGATCATAAAGATCCTGGAGGAGGCGGATATCTTCGATCTGTACCTGGAGGCAGAAGATGGCGCCAAGGGGCTCAAATCTCTGACAGAGATCGGCGGAGGGATAGATGTCGTTGTCTGCGATGTGAATATGCCCGTCATGGACGGCTACAATTTTCTGAGGATGGTGAGAGCCAAAGAGGGACTCAGGCACATTCCCGTAATAATGGTGACTGCTGAGACCGATGTTGAAGAGATCGTCAGGGCTTTTGATCTTGGAGCCAGTGACTACATTACCAAGCCGATAACTCCCTCAATTTTCAAAGTCCGCCTCAATAACATGCTTCGCATCAAACAGCTCCAGGACCAGTTGATGATGCAAAAGGATCTCATGGAGGTCATGGCAACGACGGACCCGCTCACGCAAATCCCCAATATAAGGTACTTTCGGCAGTGGCTGGATAGTGAATTTGCAAGATCAACAAGATACGGCAACGATCTTACTTTGATAATGATCGATATAGATCACTTCAAGAAGATCAACGACACCTACGGTCATCCCCAGGGGGACAGGGTTCTCAAGGAGATGGCGGTGATCTTAAAGGAGGAAATGAGAAAGATCGATATTGTCGCGAGGTACGGTGGTGAAGAGTTCGTTATCGCACTTCCACAGACCGGTTGTTTTGGAGGGGAAATCGCCGCGATGCGTGTGAGGGAGAGAGTTGAGAACCACCGCTTCGGTGGTTTCAAGGACCCGGTTACGATTACAACAAGCCTGGGTATATGCTGCCTGACAGACAACCCCGAAGCTGACCCACAGAAACTGATCGATGAGGCCGACCAGGCACTTTATCGGGCAAAACGGTCCGGCAGGAACCGTGTGGAAGCGGCAAGCAACTGCAAAAGGGCCGCAAAAACAGGCTAGCCGCCTTTTTTGAAAAAGGCTGCCCGGCTTTAATCACGGAGGGCGGGAGCAGGTATGGACATTCCAAAAAATTGCCTCTATTCCCGGGATCATTTCTGGATCAGGCCTGAGGGGAATGAAGCTGTAATAGGAGTTACGGACTGGGCCCAGCGGGAGCTTGGGGAGATTGGATTTGTGGATCTTCCTGAACTGGAAGAAGAGGTGGATGCTTTTGTGTCCTGTGGAGTTCTCGAGTCGGATAAAGCCGTTTCCGACCTCACCTCGCCCCTGTCTGGGGAGGTGATAGAAGTGAATTTCGACCTGGAGAGCAGCCCTGACCAGGTGAACGAAGATCCCTATGGCGAGGGATGGTTATTCCGTATTGAGATCGTTAATTCCGAGCAGTTGTCTGCCCTGATGACACCAGAGAAATACGAAGACTATGTAATTGACCTGGAAGTGGAGGAGGAGTGAGGGTTATGGGGTCAACATTATCGGAAAATAATGAAGTGCACGAAGATTCTCATCTGGATACTCTGACTAAAATGGTGGATGATCGCGCCGCCCGCTACGGTAATAAGGCTGTGCTGGAGCGAAAAAGAGACGGCGGATGGGAATCCATGTCATGGAAGGATCTCTCAAGCAATTACAGAGAGGTCGCCAGGGGATTGATGAAGCTGGGTATCGGCAAGGGAGATCGGGTCGCCATCCTCTCCGAGAATCGGCCGGAATGGGTATCTGTTGACCTCGGGACTCTCGCCATACATGGCGCGACAGTTCCCCTTTACTGGACCCTGACGCCGGTCCAGCTTGAGTACATCCTGAAGGACTCCAATGCAAGGATTATCTTCGTCTCCAACACCGAATATCTGGATAAGGTGCTCAAGATAAGATCTTCATTGCCCGAGCTGCAGACAATAGTATGTTTCGATCCCTACCCCCGGAACAGGGATGCTGACGGGATAATGGCATTTGACGAACTTCTTGAGATGGGCAGAGGTGCTGATCCGGAGATATGGGAAGAGCTGGGGAAAAACCATAGCTTCAGGAAAGGGCAGCGACCTGGCAACAATAATCTATACATCAGGAACAACCGGAGAGCCGAAAGGAGTGATGCTGACCCACAGTAACTTCCTGTCCAATGTTAAGGCGATACTGGAAGTTATAGGTGTGGACGATACAGATACATCCCTTTCCTTCCTGCCCCTTTCCCACGTTTTTGAAAGAGTCGCTTACTATCTTTTCCTCTATGTTGGGGGGAAGATAATCTACGCTGAGAGCATCGAAAAGCTCGTGGAAAACATGCAGGAGGTCAGTCCTACCATACTCATCAGCGTCCCGCGGATCTACGAGAAGGCTTACGCTCGTATCCTTGACCGCGTTCATGAGGCATCCGCCCTCAGGAAGATGATCTTCGGATTCTGTCTGAGGATAGGTCAGGAGGTGAGTCAGAAGCTGCAGCGGGGCCAGGAGCTGGGTTTTGCCCTTTCCCTGAAAAAGAAGATAGCCGACAAGCTGGTCTTCGGAAAGATAAGGGAGACCTTCGGTGGGGAAATCAGGCTGATGATATCGGGCGGGGCTGCCCTTTCAAAGGAGATCGCCGAGTTCTTCCATGCCGCGGGACTTCTTATTCTGGAAGGATATGGACTATCAGAGACGTCGCCGGTTATATCGGTAAACGACCCTGATAATATACGCTTCGGTTCAGTCGGCAAGGTTATGCAGGGTGTAGAAGTTCGCATTGAGGATGATGGCGAAATATCCACCAGAGGTCCCCACGTTATGCGGGGCTATTATAATCGCCCTGAAGAAACAGCCGAAGTACTGGACCAGGACGGATGGTTCCATACTGGAGATATCGGGCATTTTGATCCGGACGGGTTCTTATGGATCACCGACAGAAAAAAGGCCATCATCGTTACCGCAGGCGGTAAGAATGTTGCTCCTCAAGCCTTGGAGAACGCGCTTTCGACGGACCAGTTCATCTCCCAGGCTTTCGTTTACGGTGACGGCAGAAAATTCATATCGGCGCTGATCGTCCCTGACTGGGAGAGGATGGAAAATTACGCCAGGGAAAAAAATATTGATTACTCATCCGTAAAGGATCTGAGCGATGATCCGGTTATCCTCGATTTTCTGCAAAAGAGGGTCGACGGGGCTATGAAGGATTTCTCCCGAGCCGAGCAGGTAAAGAAATTCAAGGTAATGGAGCGTGAATTCAGCCAGGATGAGGGGGAAGTTACACCTACACTCAAGCTGAAACGCAAAGAGATAACCAAACGGTACTGGGATGATCTGGAATCACTCTATAAATAAAACAGATTCATCATAGTGTATTTATCAGGCCGGGCTTTTGGGTGCAATCACTCGGCTGCGCAACCCCCTTTTAGCTTCGCTTCGTGATTCACCAAAACCCCAGCCTGATGAAAATATTTATTCATCAAGGGTTCCGGCCATGGTGCCGGTATAAAGCCCTGAAGCGAAGTTCTAAGAGGGTTGCGAAGGTGAAGGGACTTTTATCGGAATCCATTTGTTGTATGCTGACCACCAATTTATTTGTAGATGCTCCATAAAATATTATGGGTGTGTTTCCAAATATTTTATGGAGGGTTGAATAAAACGGCATTTTAATATATAAACAAGCGTTCAAGGGCTTGGGGTGCTATGAAGGTTAACCCAGGCCCTTTTGCTAATGAAGGCCTTGAAATCGCAATTCAACCTCGGGTGCGTAACAGATGACATTGGGGGGTAGAGGAGGGTAATTGGTATGAAAAG
>QIFJ01000146.1 GCA_003229755.1 Pseudomonadota bacterium | reverse complement strand
CAACGCGTCTGATGGAGAACAGGGCCTTGCCCTCGCGCGGTCCGAACTGCCCGATATAATCCTAACCGATATAGAGATCCCGAAAGTACAGGGTTTTGTTTTACTACGGCATCTTAAGGAATCTTCCGACACATCCCATATTCCCATTGTCATGATGTCCGGAAAGGTGGAAAGAGACCTGCTGGAAAAGCACGCACAGTTAAGGGTACATGCCGATGGTTATCTTTTAAAACCCTTTTCGGGTAAAGAACTTGAAGACATGCTCTCAAAGGCTCTCGCTGACGTCGATACCGAGGCTCTGGCCATTGAGAGGGAGATCATCGAAAAGAAGATTGAAGCTCTGATAGATGTACCCGATACCACTGAACCGGCTCCGGTTCAGGCGAGGACTGTTCCTGTTGTCGGGGAGGAACAATTCAGGGTCCTTGTGGTAGACGATTCTGATTATGTACTCGATACGGTGTCGGATTTCCTGGAGCATGAGGGGATGATCGTTCATAAGGCCCGTGACGGAGAGGAAGGGCTCAATATTGCAAGGGAAACACTTCCCGATCTTGTTCTCCTTGATGGAGAGATGCCGTCCATGGACGGCTTCGTCGTCTGCGAAAACCTGAAAAAAGACCCTGAAACAGCCTGGATACCTGTAGCCATAATGTCGGCGGTGGTGGACGATGAGTCCCTCAGGCGCCATTCCTCCCACAAGCATCGCGCTGACGCCTATATACAGAAGCCCTTCAAAAAAGCCGAACTGCTCAGAGTTGTGCACTTACTGAGGGACAGCGACCGTGTGAAACACAGAATGGAAGAAAAGTCAGGAGTGGAGCTGAAGACTGATTTCCTCCTGCCAACAGAGATTCCGGCAGTATCCAGTCCGGATGCCCTGGCTCTCCAGGGCGAAAAGCTCAAAGAGATGGCTGTCACGCTCAAGAGTTCTGAGGAGATGGTCCAGGAACAGAAAAAGATCGAACAAGAGCTCCTTTCAGAGCTCTCGACACTCAGGAGAAAAAAGGACGATATTCTGACCAGGTTTGAAGCATCGGAACGGGAGCACAAGGACAGGGAAAGGCAACTTACGGGGAAGTTGACCCTTGCCACCAGGAGAGTGGATGAGACCGGTAAATCGCTGGAACATTCAAGAGATGAAGACAGGAAGCTGAAAATGGATCTCGAGGCGGCTCTTTTAGCCAAGCGGGAGATCGAGGATCAGGCAAAGGCCAATCTGGAAAGCCATTCAGTAGAGATGGAAAGAGCTTCGAAGGATGAGGCGACCATCGAAAAGCTCTCCCGCGAGCGGGGTGGACTTGCTGAACAGCTGAACGAAAAATCAGAGGAACTGAAGATCCTAGAAAAGGAGTGGAAGGAACAGAAACTCAAGCTTGCGGATATGAGGGCGGAGCATGAACGCCTGGAGAGTGGAAGCGCCGAGCTCAAGGCTCAGATGAAGGAGCGGGCCGAGGAGATAAGCAGGCTCAAGGATATCAACAGGGAACTGGAAGAAAACCGTCCCGACCCGGAAGTTGTTCAGGAGCAGGAAAAACGCATCTCGTCAGTTAGCGACGAGCTCAACATCGCCAGGGAACGCATCAGATCTCTGGGAGAGGAGAGGGATAAACTGGCGGATGATATGGCTGGTGCCAGAAAGGATGCGTCAGAGGCCTCCCATAAGATCGAGCAGATCGAAAGTGACCTTGCCGAAACAAGGAAAATTGTTACCGACAGAGACGGGAAGATCGAGGCCCTGGACAGGGAGTTGGAAAATCAGCAGAAGATCCTTGCTGACCAGGCCGGAACGCGGATGGAGCTTGAGGATAAAGTCGGATCTCTGGAGGAGAAATTGGCTGTTTCAGAAGCCGAGGCGGGGAAGGTCAGTAATCTGGTGGCGGACCTGGAGCGGGGCAGATCGACTCTGGAAGAGTTGGAGAAAAAGCACGAAGAGGAGACAAAAAAACGCGCTCTGGCCGAGTCTGATGCTAGTGAGGTAAAAGAGGTGCTGAAGAAACTTGCCGAAGAGACAGAGACCAAAGTCAGAGAGCTTACCGAAGATCTTGAAAAGGAACGGGGAAAAGTAGGTGAACTGAAGGCTCTGGAGGGGGAACTGATCGCTGCGCGCGAAAAGGTCGCCCAGCTTCAGGACCTGGGTGAGAAACTGGAGATCGAGCAGGAAAAAGTCCGTGAGCTTCAGGCTCTTGGAAAGGACCTGCAGGCTGAACGTGAAAAGGTCCGTGAACTTCAGGGCACAAGGGAAAAACTTGAAGCGGCACAGGAAAAGGTGACCAGGCTGGAAGAATCCGAGGAGGAGATAAAAGAGGAGCGGGAAAGAATCAATGAGATCGAGGGCCGCTACAATAAACTCCTGGAGGAGAACAAGTACCTTCTCGGACGGTTGGAGGAGAGCGATACAATAGAGGCTGAATCCCTCACCGGCTGGGTTGACTCCATAAAGCCAAATGATCATACAGATATATATGACACTGTTCGAAGGGAGTTTTCCGATCGGTTAGACAAGCTCGAGAGCGTCCTTGAAAGGACAGTTACAGAAGCCCAGACGGTCCTTGTACAGCAGAAAGAGAGGGAGACTCGACTGGAGGAGAAACTCCAGACGATGATTCAGACTCTCGAGGAAGAGAGGGCCGAACACCGCCATGAAAGAGACAGGCGCAGGGTCACGGAGGACGAACTCAAAAAACTGGTTGAGGATTCCTATCAGGAGCGGATGAAAACGATGGGGGAAGAGATGAACCGTCTGTACCCCATGCATAT
>QIFJ01000163.1 GCA_003229755.1 Pseudomonadota bacterium | reverse complement strand
AGCTTTGGGGTCAGGTCCTGCCTTCTTACCTTTTATGGAAAATCGGTTGTTGATCTGAAAAAGGTAAGAAGGCAGGACCTGACCCCAATAACCATACACCCTCCCCCTGCCCCTCCCATCAAGGGAGGGGAGTAATCACCGGTTCCCCCATTCACCCCTTCATTCTTATCCATCCGCCCTCCTGCCTGCCCTGAGCATGTCGAAGGGCGGTCCGCCCGAATGGGCGGCCAGCGGTCCTCTGCGTTACAAGCTCTTATCTCTTTTGATGAATCCCAAACCCAAATCCCCGGTTTTCTCTGTGGCTCTGTGGTGAAAGAGGAAATTGTCAAATTCTTGTGGAATTACACACTATATGGTACTCATACTCTGATAACATGCCGTTTTCAGGGCCTTTACAGGAGGTGAATTGATGAGAAAGGTTGTCCTCTCGCTCGCTCTTTTACTGCCCTCCCTCGTGCTCTTTGCCGGATGCGGTGACGGTGACACTGTAGCTCCCAGTTCAACCATAACAGACGCTCCCGATACAATATTCTATAATACGATCAACAGTGCGACCACTAGTGACAGAGTAAGGTTTTCCGGGACTGCGTCCGACAACTTCTCTATTTTTCAAGTTCAGATCTCCTTTGACGATGGGTCGACCTGGAACGACACAACAGTTTCAGGGACCGGTTCCTCCAAAACCTGGACCTACCTGGCAACGGAGAGTGAGCCGTCAGCCGCCTCAACCATCAGAACAAAAGCACAGGACAAATCGGGCAACTGGGAAACTCCAGGGGCCGGAACCGCGTATACCAAGACCTCTAGTTCTGTAATTGCGAGCCTGGAAAGCATTGTAACGTCCGCAACTTCAGGTGACGTGATCTACCTGAGCTCCGGTACAGGCGGGGCCTACGGTGACAGCTCGACGGCCATCGTTCTGGAAAATTCAGTCGAATTAATAATAGCCGGGAGCGGATACGGGCAGGCGATAACTTCCGCTAACTATTCAGCAGCTGATATGACTCCAGCTACTATCTTTGAAAGTACATTTATTTCGGCCAGGTTAATGATCTTGACCTCAGAAAGGTGAGGATAAAGGGGGCTGTTAACGCTTTGCAAATTTCAGATGTTTCGGCGAGTGTATCTATTACTGATAGTGTCTTCGATTCGCGATATTTGCTGAGGACAATGTAGTCCCTGTTGGAACTTCAATTTCGCTGACAATAACAGATACGATGATAGACAACTTTGATGCTGATGGAAATGACAGGGGTGGAGCCTACCTCGATCGAGTTACCTATGCGGTAGAAAACTCTTTTATCACCAACCAGATAGGCCAGCCAAGTGGTGTTGAGGGTGGTATCTACATCAGTGGGGGGTCGGGGTATATCAACAGTTCTGTTTTCGTTGATAATTCCACCGCAATATCTGTTGCAAATGGTTCCCCGAGGATATCATCCAATGAAATCACGGGTTCGGGTACAGATCCCTCTAATGGAATCAGGTTCACCGGTGTTAGTGCCAGTCCCATTATCAGATATAACACCATTAGCGCCAACACCGGCTTCGGTGTAGGTCTTTTGGGCAATGCCAGGCCTGTTTTCACACACAACACCATTTCCGGCAACGGCAGCGCCGGGATCTACATCGATTTCAACTACACTAACTCCAGCGACATGCCGGTTCTGGGAGAATGCACTGCTTTTAACATTTGCCAGACAGGGGGCAGGAACGGTATTTTCAATAACTTGCCGTATGAAGTTATTGTGACAGCTACGAGTACTAATTGGCTGGCAATAAGGGCGGAAGGTAACTATTGGGGTGCAGGTATCACAACCCAGGATGCTGTTGACCAGGAGATCCAGGATGGAGATTCGGGTATACCTGCCCGTGAAGACTTCCCTAATACCAGGGCGTACCTGGATTTCGTCCCCTTCGATCGCTTCAGTAATCCCAATTAAGGTCAGATTGGATGTCCGATCCAATAGTATATTTCACAGATCTTCGCTCCAAAGTGGGCTACAACCTCCTGGACAAGACCAGGAAGCTCTTTGAAAAGAGCGGCTTTGCGGATCATATAGATGAAGGAGACAAAGTAGCGGTCAAGCTCCACTTCGGCGAGGCGGGAAACACCGCATTCCTGCCCCCCATGTACGCAAGGGTGATCGTGGACGAGGTGAAAAAGGCCGGGGGCAAGCCCTTCGTGACGGATACTAATACCCTTTACAAAGGAAGCCGCGGCAACGCCATCGACCACCTGGAAACGGCCATGGCAAACGGCTTTTCCTACGCAACCCTGGGCGCGCCCCTCGTCATCGGCGACGGTCTCATCGGGCTTGATTACATTACCGAGAGGATAAACGGCAAACGGTTCAAGGAAGTCAAGATCGCTTCTGCCGTCTACCATGCGGATGTCATCATCACCCTGGCGCACTTTACCGCCCACGAGCTTTTCGGCTTCGGCGGGGTTATCAAGAGTATCGGGATGGGTGGCGCGGCCCCTTCCGGAAAGCAGGAACTTCATTCAGATGTGCTCCCCGTGGTTGATTCTGAAAAGTGCACCTCGTGCGGCAGGTGCGTGAGGTGGTGCCCCGCGGATTCCATCAACTGGAAAGAGGGAGAGCCGGCGCAGATAATCGAGACCGTCTGTATAGGATGCGGTGAGTGTACTGTGGTGTGTACTGATGGGGCAATAGAGGTTAACTGGAAGACGGACATACCTGCCCTTCTCGAGAAGACTTCCGAGTACACATACGGCGTTTTGAAAAACAAGGCGGGAAAGCACCTGTCTTTTAATTTTCTCTTCAACATAAGCCCGGACTGTGACTGTTACGACTTCAATGACCCCCCATTTGTTGCCGATGTAGGGATCATGGTTTCCACTGATCCGGTAGCTGTCGATCAGGCCGCGATAGATATGGCAAACAGGGCCCAGGGGCTTGCGGGCAGCAAGCTTGCAGAACTCGACGCGAAGGACAAGTTCAGGAGCGTTACGGGGATTGACTGGGAGCCGCTCCTGTCCCACGGCGAGAAAATCGGTCTTGGGAGGAGGGAATATGTTCTTGAAGAAGTTGAGTAGAATAGTATTTACGGTGGTTGTGGCCTTAGTCCTGGTCCTGCCGGTGTCCTCTGCTTCTGAGGAGGCGAAGAAGATCAAGGTTGTACTGGTTCCGGAGCGGAATATCTTCAACCAGCAGAATAAGTACATGATCATGCGCGATTACATCAGTTCCATTCTGCCTGTGAATATTGAATTCAATGTCCTGAAGGATTACGAAGAAGTGATGGAGGTCTTGGAGATCGGTGAGGCCGACGCCGGGGTGCTTGGCAGCTTCCTCATGGTGCACGGGATGGTCAATCATGATTTAATCCCCCTGGCCCGACCGGTCTGGAATTCGGGGGAGTCTGTCTACCGGTCTGTTATCTTTACCAGGGTGAACTCACCAGTTACGAAGGATATAAAGACCTGGGAGGGCAGATCTTTTGCTTTTGCCAACAGGCATACATCGGCAGGTTTTTTCTATCCTCTGTATCTTATGCGTGCCAATGGGATAAAAAAGGATCCCTGGGACTTCTTCTCCGAGATGAAACAGGCCGGAAGCCACGACGCAGCCCTGTGGATGGTGTCAAATAACCTCGCGGATATAGGGGCTGCCAAGGATACTATTTTCCGGGAGACTATGAGAAAAAATCCGGAGCTGGAGGATCTTATAAAGGTCCTCTATACCGGCGGAAAGTTCCCTGACGCGACATTTGCGGTGATCTCCAGCATGGACCCTGCCCTCCGTGAATCACTGAAGCAGGCGCTACTCGGTATGCACAACTCCCCTGAAGGCAGAAAAGTTCTAGATAAATTCGGGGCCAGAAAGTTCATCCCCTCACCACGAGAAGATTACAATGCCGTTTTAGATGTCGTTGCAAAGGC
>QIFJ01000065.1 GCA_003229755.1 Pseudomonadota bacterium | reverse complement strand
TTGTTGACTATGCGGCCTGAAAGGCCCATCTCAACGATCCTGCCCAGGTACATGACAGCCACCTTGTGACTCATTAGTTCAACGATCCTCAGATCGTGAGAGATAAAGAGGTACGATAGCGAAAGCTCTCTTTGAAGCCCCCGGAGCAGATTTACTATTTGCGCCTGGATGGAAACATCAAAAACATCAAGGGCGCTGGTGGGTTCATCGGCAACCAGGAACCTGGCTCCCACGGCCAGAGCGCGGGCTATGCCCACCCTTCGCTTCTCACCGCCGGAAAGCTCATGGGGGTAGGAGGCCAGCTTGGCAGGCTTCAGGTTTACCTGCCCTGACAGATCGTTTATCCTGCGGTCTACTTCGGCATCGCTGGGCCTGCCAAAAACGGTGATCGCCTCCTTCAGGATCGCGCGAATGCGCATTTTCGGGTTTAGCGCCGCGTCAAGATCCTGAAATATCATCTGCATCTGGCTCCTGATGGCCAGAACCTTATCTGCCGGCAGGTCTGTGATATTCTGTCCATCGAAGATCACCCTTCCGGAAGTAAGGGGAGTCAGTCTCAGTATGGCTCTCCCGACCGTCGTCTTGCCGCATCCCGACTCTCCAACAAGACCCATGGTCTCGTTTTCCCTGATGTAGAAGCTCACGCCATCCACGGCGGGTATGACACCTTCGTCCTCCCGGAAGGCAGACAGAAGCCCTCTTCGCTGGGCGAAGTGTTTCTTTATATCTTCAACTTCCAGAATTGTTCTTGAAACAGTGATAACCCTGAACCTCCTGCTGCTCCATCAGTTATAGTAAAGCCAGCACCTGACACGTCTTCCTTCAGAGATTTCCCTCAGGTCAGGTTCAGAATGCTTGCATTTATCCTCGATCCTGTCGTGCACCCGGTTACACCGTGTATAGAACCTGCAGCCGTCCGGAATGTTGACGGTATCCAGAACGTCTCCTTCTATGGCCTTCAAGTGGCCTTTCAACTTTATGTGCTCTTCGTCGGGTATGGATTCGAGAAGAGCGGCGGTGTATGGGTGTTTGTACTCGTCATCTATTGAGAGGATATTTTGGGCAGGACCGGATTCCAGGACTGTGCCCCCGTACATCACAGCTACTGTGTTTGCCAGGCGCAGGATGATATTTATGTCGTGGCTTATGAGCATGGTGGTAACTCCCACCTCGTTTTTCAGGTCCACTAGCAGGTCAATGATCTTCGATTGAATTGTAGAATCAAGGCCCGTGGTGGGTTCGTCTGCTATGAGAAGGGAAGGCTCAGAGGACAGGGCCATGGCGATCATCGCCCTCTGGCACATGCCCCCCGAAAGGCCGTAGGGAAAGTTTTCCAGGCGTAGATTGGGAGAGTCGATCTTGACCTGTTCCAGCCAGTATTTTGCCCTGTCAGTAGCCTCGGCAACGTTTTTAATGGCAGTGTTGAGGATAATGGTCTCAGTTATCTGCTTGCCGATCGTCATGAACGGGTTCATGGATACTCTGGGATTCTGGAATATCATGGATATCTCTCTGCCCCTGATGTGATGCAAATGGCGATCCACGTTCCTTTGCCAACCGCGATTGTCCTTTTCCACCTCCATGATCCTGCCATCTACGGTATCAAGAGTCACAAAGTCTTCCAGTCCATGGAGGAGGTTTTTTGTCACGCCGTTAGATGTAAATTCGACACTTCCCGTTATTACACCCGGCTGGGCTGTGACGAGTCCAGTAACAGAAAGGGCAGTTACGCTTTTTCCGCTGCCGGATTCACCGACAATACCCAGGGTCTCACCGCGGTTGATCTGGAGGTCCACGCCGTCCACAGACCTTATGAAGGCCTGTTTGCTCCTTGAAAAGAAGTAGGTCCTGAGGTCCTGAATTTTCAGAACAGTATTTTCGTTCACGAGCCCCTCTTCCATTCAAGGATATTGTTGAGACCGTCACCCAACAGGTGAAGGCCCATTATCGTAAAGAGAATAGCAAGAGCTGGCGCGGTTGAAGGCCAGAAATTGCCCTGCATGAGGTAGTTGGCCCCGGCCTGGACCATATTCCCCCAGGAAGGAACAGGTTCCTGAACTCCGAACCCCAGGTAGCTCAGGCTCGATTCGATAAGTATAGCCTCCGCCAGTCCAAGCGTGGCCTGTATGATCAGAACCGACCGGCAGTTGTGCCAGAGTATATGCTTCAGGATTATAACCCGGTTGCTGAGCCCCAGCGCAGTGGCAGCTTCGATATAATTTTTCTGTTTCAGGAAAAGGATCTTGTCCTTGATGAGGAGCCCTACCACCGGTATGTTGGTAATTCCTACCACGATCATGATGAAGAACATGGATGGTTTGAAGGCCGCTACCACCAGCAGGATTATGACCAGTCGGGGAAAAGAGTCCACCAGGTTGGAAAAATAGTTGGCTGCGGTATCCATGTATCCGCCCCAGTATCCTGAAAGTACACCGACGAAGGTTCCAAAAACCAGAGCGATCGTTATAGCCAGGAGCCCCGGGAGGAAGTATGCCTGGATGCCAAGTATGAGCCTGGAGAGGATGTCTCTCCCCATAAAGTCAGTGCCCAGCAAGTGGTCGCTGGTTCCGGGTGGCGCCAACAGCAGGTCCAGGTTGATCTTCTGGGGATCGTGGGGAAGGAAATCCAGCGCACCCAGGATATAGGAGACCACAACCAGGGTGAGTATTATCAGGCCGTATCCGACATAAATGAGGTCCTTCGCGTTCGTTTTCTTCCAGAACGGCAGGTCGGAAAAATCAACGACCTTTATCGATTTCTGCCTGTACTTACTCATCTGTGTTTTGATCCTCGAAAGCAGATTACTCCTGTGATGCCCTTGGATTGACCATTACGTAAACCACCCTTTGCAGCAGGCTCCCCATCCGGACTATTACCGCGGCCAGAATAACGATACCCATAATTATCGGATAATCCCTGTCCTGGGCCGCCTGCCACGCCATC
>QIFJ01000259.1 GCA_003229755.1 Pseudomonadota bacterium | reverse complement strand
CCCAGCTCTTTCATTATCCAGGGGAGCACGGGACCGGCAGTACCGTTTCCCGAATCCAGGACTACCTTGACCGGCCGTCCAATTTTTCCAATATCTCCAGGAACGGCCGGGAATCGCTGGACCATATCCTTCTGATACATTGATATTATGTCTACGCTCTCGGACTGATGAGGTATCGGCTCATCCTCAGTCCGGGATATGGAGGATGCGGCCCTGCCCAGGCTTTCTATATCCCCGGAGTGGATAGTATCCCTGCCGATCCCGAGCTTGAACCCGTTATCACCAGGCGGATTATGACTTGCCGTGATCATGGCAAAACCGTCTGGTTCCACAGTAAAAGCGGAATAATAAACGAGAGGAGTAGGGCACATGCCCAGGTCCACTATCCGGCATCCGGCTTTAACAAGACCCCTTACCAGGTACTCTCTGAGGGGTGGAGAGTGGAGCCTGGCGTCCATCCCAACGGTGATACGGGGATCGGCCAAACCTGTCCTGTCCACACACAGCTCGCCGAAGGCAAGACCGATGGCATATGCGAGATCCTCGGTGATATCTTCGCCGTAGACCCCTCGGATATCGTATTTTCTGAATACGTGTGTTGGAAATGCTGACATGCTCACCTCGACCAACGACCAACGTCCAACCGTTCGACAAGCTCACGGTCCTGAGCAGAGTCGAAGGACGACCAACATATGACCAACATTGGGCCTTGGTCATTGGTCATTGGGCGCGATCTATTTATTATCGATTCGTCCATAAATATCATCAAAACGCTCAATATCATCCTCACTCAGATTATCCCCATACCACACCTCGATGATCTCCAGGAGGGAATCACCGGGGTTTTCGATACGATGCTTTGTCGCCAGGGGAATGAAAGTGCTCTCGTTGCTTTCGAGCAGGTACGTCTCCTCGCCCCTTGTTACCTTCGCGAGACCTTTTACAACCACCCAGTGCTCACTCCTGTGGTGATGAAGCTGGAGGCTCAGTTTTTCACCGGGGTTTACCACGATGCTCTTGACCTTATGGTTGCTGCCTTCAGCAAGAACGGTAAATGAACCCCATGGTTTCTTTACTGTGGTGTGGTTGATAAACTCTCCACGCCCCTCATCCCGAAGTATGTCCACTATTTTTTTGACGTTCTGTGACTCGCCCCTCCCGCAGACCAGGAGGGCGTCTTCGGTATCCACAACGATAACATCCTTCAGGCCCGAAACGGCTGTCACCCGGGTGCTGCCTATCAGAAGGCAGTCAGATGTATCTATACTGATAATATTCCCTCTTGTTACGTTCCCACTGCTGTCCTTTTCTCCCAGGTCGTAGATGGAGTCCCAGCTTCCCACGTCGCTCCACCCCATCGTCGCGGGGACTACAGCGGCCCTGTCCGTGCGTTCCATTACGCCGTAATCTATGGAGACAGGTTCGATCTCGCTGTAGACCTCATCAATATTGGAGAAATTCTCCAGATCCAGTTTTTCAAGGGATGCCATCATGTCAGGAAGGTATTTCCTTGCCTCTTTGACCATCGTTCGGGCGGAAAAGAAGAAAATACCGCTGTTCCAGTAATAATTACCGTCGTCGAACAATGTCCTGGCTCTTTCCAGTGTGGGTTTTTCCTCGAAGCTCTCAACCATGAAGGCTCCATCTATGCCCTTGCCCGCCTTGATGTACCCATATCCCGTATCTGGCCTGGCAGGCTTTATGCCATAGGTCACCAGGTACTCTTTATTGGCCACCTCGATGGAACTGTCTATGGCCTCGCTAAAGGTGTCGACATCAAGTATCAAGTGGTCGGAAGGTGCAGCGATAGCAAGGCCCTCCGGATCCCTGGACAGGACCCAGAGCGCGCCAGCCAGGATCGCCGGGGCGGTATTTCGACCAGTCTTCTCAGCTGCATAGGTGCACTTATCCGCCTCGTTCTCACCAACCAGGTCTGAGATCTGCTGCTTTATTTCGAAGATAAAATTGTCAGACGTAACGAAGAGTATCCGATCACAAGGCACACTCGATTTCAGCCGCCTGACCGTATCCTGCAGGAGGGTCAGATCACCTGTGATCTGGCTCAGCTGTTTCGGCGCCAGCTGTCTGCTTATCGGCCAGAGCCGGGTTCCGGCTCCGCCGGCAAGTATGATCGCGTATAAGTTTTTCATAATAATCGAGTTAAAAGTTGAAGGTTGAAAGTAATTAAATTCAAAATCCAAGACCGGCCACGCCTATGCGTGAAGTCCCGGTTTCAGTCCCAAGTCCCAGGACCCAAGACCCATGTTACAGCAACCCACCCCCACCTAACCTCCCGGGCCGGCCCATGGCCGGAGTCCCAAGTCCCAGGACCCAAGACCCAGGATCAAAAAATGTCATCGCGAGTCACGCCTGTAGGCCGGGGTTTTGGGGAATCACGAAGCGAAATACCGATTCCATCCCCATCACCCGCCATTCTTTTGCCTTTGAACTGTCCCATTGCCTATAGCCTACCGCCTATAGCCTGCCCCTATCCCTCATTCCCTTCCTATAGCCTACCGCCTATAGCCTGCCCCTATCCCTCATTCCCTTCCTATAGCCTACCGCCTATAGCCTGCCCCCTACCCCGATACCACTCAATAGTCCTTCTCAGCCCCTCCTCGAAGGGGAACTGAGCTGTAAATCCGAACTTTTCGGTCGCCCGGCTTGTGTCCAGGCACCTTCTTGGCTGACCGTCCGGCATCTCCGAATTCCAGATGATTGAACCATTAAACCCTGTAAGGTCCACGATGAGCCCAACGAGATCTCTTATGC
>QIFJ01000201.1 GCA_003229755.1 Pseudomonadota bacterium | reverse complement strand
TTTCAAAACCCTGAGTGAAGGTCAGAGAGTCAGCTTCGACATCGAAGAGGGTCCCAAAGGTCCTCAGGCCAGCAACGTCGTTGGCCTGTAAGTAAAATCACTTTATGCCAAAAAAGGCCCCGGAAGCGGATGCGACCGGGGCTTTTTTTTATTTCACTACAGAGTCACCCTTCGGCACAGAGTCACCCTTCGACAGGCTCACGGCCCTGAGCAACTTTGAAGGGCAAAGCTCGCAAAGGAAAACTTAATAATAGCAATAAGATCATGGAAAATTCACCTGTAAATAAAAAAAGCTCTTTTATACCAAGGGGGGGTATGGTATATTTACCAGCAATCCGGTAAGCTTACTATCGTAGATCCGGCCCAAAACATTATATTAAACGCGGTAATTAAACATGCTTTCCGGGTACGGGCTGTTTCACACAGAACCATTCAGGGAACAAAAAGGAGTAACTGAATCGATGCACGGTGATTTTTTGGGTTCTTACGCTTACGGGCTGTGGGCTGTGGTCATATATTACACTGTTTTCTTTCTCTTTTTCGCAGTTAGCTTCCTGAGACCGAAAAAACGATATGAATGGCGTTCAATGGGCGCATTAACCGGTTTTTTCGTGGCGCTGTTCACAGAGATGTTCGGATTCCCGCTGACCATTTTTTTTCTCACGGCTATTTTCGGCGATGCATATCCCGCCGCCGACCCATTTTCCCACGCCAACGGGCACCTGATGCTCGTACTAACCGGCCTTTCGGGATCACACAACGCCCTGAAAACCCTTCACTTTATCAGCAACACCACTATTCTTCTCGGCAGTCTTATACTTTTCCTCGGATGGCTCCAGATACACAGATCCGACGAAAATACCCTTGTCCGCCGGAAGCTTTACTCAATAGTCAGACACCCACAATATGTCGGGCTGTTCCTTGTGACCACCGGGTTTCTGGTCCAGTGGCCCAGCCTGCTTGTTTTCCTGATGTGGCCTGTCATGACGATGGCATATATCAGGCTTGCGAGAAAAGAGGACGAACACCTGGCCGAGAAGTTCGGCCAACTCTTTACGGAATACCGGCAAAGGGTCCCGGCCTTTTTTCCCAGGCTGATCCCTTCCAGGACCCTTTCAGCGCCAGTTTCCAAAGATATGAATCGGCCGCGCTGATACGGTCTTTCCGTAAATCCATGCGCTTAAACACATCAGATAAAGACAGGAGTTTTTATGAACAAACATGGACTGGGCATGGTCATCGGCTGCTTGCTCCCCCTCGCTCTGCTTTTCGTACTTCCGAAGTTCGGGGTCAGCATCAACACGACAATAATCATAGCGGTTGGCCTGATGTTATCGTGCCACCTTTTCATGGGCCGCGCGCACAAGAAAAAAGACAGCCAGGAATAGGTGTCCGCCTTTATACCAGGGTCAAAAATTCAACGGTCACTCGATGCCCATCTTTTTTATAGCATCCCCATATTCTTTCATGGCTTTACCTACCGCTTCGGATATCTCCTTTTTGACCCGTTTTTCAGGCCTTTTCCTCTCTACAGATTCCGCTGCCGGTTTTGTTCGTAAAGCGGACCCCGTCCTGCCAGGAACGTGTTTACTGGCGATATCCTCAAGTTTTTTCCTGTCAATCACGTAGTTCCTGCCCACTTTTACTGCTTCTAACTGGCCTTTCTGTATTCTTTTGAATACCGCGATCCGGCTGATTCCCAGAATATCAGCAGCTTCGGTAGTACCAATTAGATCCTTTTTCATGGCCCGCCTCCCCGGTTCCTGAAACTGAAATAATTAGAGTTAACATATGTTAACTTTTCAGCCTTACTTTTTCCTCTTCCCTCCTCCCTGCTTAACCCCCCTACGCCCTACGCACTACGCCCTACGCACTGCCTTTACGCATTACTCCCGAACATCCTGAATATTTTCTTTAATAAAGAGCGTTTTTCCTTTTTTAAATCCTCCACAGAGACGGGTTCCCTGATATATTCCTTCGGTTCCATCTTCTGCTGCCTGGCCAGGTCGAGCCAGAAATCCCTGTTTGGATGCGTCAGTTCCATCTCCGTGACTTTATCGAACCATTTGTGAGCATTGATCTCGTCTCCGATCCGGCGATACATCTCCCCAACAAGGTACATCGTCCAGTAGACCCTGTCCTCCAGTACTATGTCTTTGTTCAAAGCCTTCTCAAAATAATCCGTAACTTTCCTGCGGTATCCAGGTTCGTCTTCTGCATTCCCATCAAGCCAGGATAACCAGACGGCACGCAAATACAGCGACCCGATGGCAAAATCGTCAAGCCCCTTTGCCTCGCTTATGATTGCCATGAACTCCCACGTGCGCCCTGATGTGATCTCCTCTTCCTTGAGCCTTGGGCTGATGGTCTCCTCCACGAATTTCTTTATTTGACTGTCCAACGGGCCTTCTTCAGTAGATACTCCGGTATAGCCGCATTCCGGACACGTAAAGATCAGGTACCGGATCGGCTGCTGCCCGGCCGCCATCTCAAAAAGGTCGGTTGTTACCGGGCCGAGACTGTCCGTCGAAACAACCTTCCTCGACTCAAACTGATTGCCACAGCACAGGCATTCTATTTCTATTGGGGCAAGAGTAGTCATAGTATGGAGTACTTCTCGGGCATATCTGGTTTATTCATCAGGTTCATATTCGGTACCGAATACTGGGTGTTGGTCCCAGGACCCATGACCCAAGACCCAGGTATGCCACGCCTATGCGTGGCAGTTTCTAATTTCTTGTTTCTGGTTTCTAGCTACAGAGACACACCCTCTC
>QIFJ01000122.1 GCA_003229755.1 Pseudomonadota bacterium | reverse complement strand
GTGTAGGGAACCGCATTAAGGAGCTATGAAGGAGTAATAGATTTTCGGATTGTATTGACAAACGAGCTGGTATATCGAATTAAATGGTCTCTTTTTTGGAGGCCATTTTTTTTGGAAGGGGGGTGAGTTTAAGCAGAACTCACCCCCCCAATCATAATAGGGACCGTATGTCCCAAAAGGATTGACCAATGATACTACCAGTTACAGTGAATCTCAAGGAAATAGAGGAAAAGGGACGTAATTACCGATGGATTAGACCCGAGGTCTGTCTGCGGTGCAGGGGAAGTCACCTCTGGGGTCATGGTTTTGTTGAGGCATTATTTGATGGGTATGACAAGGCTTTAATACTACGCCGCTATCGATGTCCTGTATGTGGATGTGTCATTAAGCTTAAACCCAAAGGTTATTTTAGACGGTTTCAGGCAACGATAGAGAGTATCCGTTTTCATATTGTTAGTCGTTTGAAAACCGGCAAATGGCCTCAGGGCTGTAGTAGTGCCCGGTGCCGTCATTGGCTTAGAGGCCTTAAAAGGCAAACCATGGCACACTTGGGTATTGAGTGGATAAGACATTTGCCCCAGGTCTTTGACAGGCTTACTGAGATGGGCAAAGTTCCTGTATCCCGCTCTATTTAATCTGCACTGAAATCCGTTTTTAAAGAACCTACCGAAGCGTTCTCTTATGCGATGGGAATAAATCGTGTAAGAGGATAAAAACTCAAAAAAGGAGGTTCTTTATGACGGAAAATGAAAAGCAGAGGGTTGCCATCTTTCGGTTCAGCGTGATTCACGAGTTTGTGGGTGGAGCGGTATTAAGCCGTACAGAGAGAAGGCAGCTTCTAAAGGACAAGTGTGCCCGAAAATGGGATATTCCCTTATCGGACAGGACCCGCATTAGTCGCAGCGCCATTCTCCGCTGGATAAGACTTTACAACGAGAGCGGAGGTCACCTGGAATCGCTGTATCCGAAGGATCGATCCGATAATGGAAAAAGCCGGGCAATAGACAAAGAGACCGGGCTAAATCTGATCCATCTTCGCCGGGAGATGCCCGATGCGACCGTGCCGGTTCTGATTCGCATCATGAATGAAAGAGACCTGTCAGCACCCGGCAAAGACCTGAAATCAACCACGGTCTATCGTTTTTTGCATGCTCAAAACCTGATGAAGCCCCCGGAGGGCCAGAACCAGGACCGGCGCAAATTTGAGGCAGAACTGCCCAACGATATCTGGCAGTCGGACGTGATGCACGGTCCTATGGTCACGGTGGGAGAGAGGAAAAGAAAAAGCTACCTGATTGCTTTTATCGATGATCACTCCAGGCTCATCCCCTACGCCCGATTCTATCTTTCCGAGAAACTCACCTCATTTTTGGATGCCTTTGAAAAAGCCCTTTTGAAAAGGGGCCTGCCCAGAAAACTCTATGTGGACAACGGGGCGGCTTACCGCTCAAAGCATCTGGAGCACATCACAGCATCCCTGGGCATAGCCTTGATCCATGCAAGACCATACAAACCTCAAGGAAAAGGGAAGATTGAACGATTTTTCAGGACCGTTCGAATGCAGTTTTTGATCGAAGTGGATCGGATGAGTCTTGATGAACTAAATGGGGCCTTTGACCTGTGGATCAGACAGGTCTACCACCAGAGGGTCCATTCGGGGACAGGCAAAAGGCCTCTGGATCGGTTCACCTCTCGAATGGAGTGTCTTCGGGCCTCTCCCGAGGATTTAAAAGATCACTTTCGCATGATTGCCAGGAGAAGGGTGGGCAAGGACAGAACCATCACCCTGGATGGAAACCTGTTCGAAGCGCCGGTCAAACTCATCGGCCAGCGCGTGGATCTACTCTACCATAAGGACAGTCCGAAGAAGGTGGAGGTACACTGGCAACAGAAAAGCTACGGGTATCTTACCGTGGTGGATCTGAACGTCAACTGCCGGGTCAAGCGAGACAAGAATAACCAGGCGCAAATCAGCTCTGAGAGTCATACACCTACAGGCGGAAAGATCTGGTGATCAGGAAAGGAGCCACAACTATGAACAATAATTACCGTACATTCTTTGAATTGGAGAGGGAGCCGTTCTCTTCGGATATTGAACTTGACAACATCCTTCTTACCACGTCCTTAAAAGGGGTTGAAGAACGCATCCACTATGCGGTGGGGTTGGGGGCCATTGCCCTTGTAACCGGCGAGATCGGCAGTGGGAAATCCACAGCCCTTCGATATGTGACAGGGATGCTTCATCCCTCACAGTATCGTACGCTGTATATCACCGCATCAACCGGATCCATACTGGAACTTTACCGACAGTTGCTCGATGTGTTGGGCATGGAGATGGGTGGCGTTTCTCGGGCCATTATGCTCCGGCGCATTCGCCAAGAAATACTCGAACTGGTGCAAGGGAAAAAACTGAAAATGCTCCTGGTAATTGATGAGGCATCCCTTCTGCGTCTCGAGGTGTTTGCAGAACTGCACACCCTGACCCAGTTTGAAAAAGACTCCAAACCCATCCTTCCCATTGTTCTGGCAGGGCAATCCAACCTGATTGACAATCTTATGTATCGATCCTCCCTTCCTTTGGCATCCCGTATCGTGGGACGTAGCCACCTCGAAGGCGTAACCCGTGAGCAAATGGAGCAATACCTCAATCACCACCTCGCCATCGCAGGGGTTAAAAACAACATCTTCGATGAAACAGCCGTTACCGCTATCCAGCAGGGTTCCGGAGGCCTGTTCAGAAAAGCCAACCATCTTGCCCGCGGCGCCATCATCGTCG
>QIFJ01000072.1 GCA_003229755.1 Pseudomonadota bacterium | reverse complement strand
GATTTCATCTCTACACCGTACCCGGCCAGGTTTTCTACGATGCGAGCAGAAAGCTGATACTAAAAGGTGTAGACGGAGTTGTTTTCGTAGCTGATAGTCAAATGGAGCGGATGGAGGCAAATATAGAGAGCTTCGAAAATCTCAGGATCAACCTGAGAGAGCAGGGCTACGATCTGGACAAGATCCCCCTCGTTCTTCAATGGAACAAGAGAGACCTGCCAAACGTCATAGCTACCGAAGAACTTCAAAAAGCATTAAACTCCCGCAACGTCCCCGCCTTTGAAGCAGTCGCCCCTGAGGGTATCGGCGTTTTCGAGACGCTGAAAGCTATTGCGAAGATGGTGCTTATTGAACTTAAAAAGGGCACTTCCGGTTAACCAAACCACCGATAAGCAACCATCTACTTTGTTCTCAGTCGTTGCCATTCCTCGACGTATTACCATATACGTCTGCGGCTGGCTCCTCCTTGCGGCCTCGTATCTGGTCACTTCTCGGCGGTTTGCTCAGATAGGCCTTCCATAGCACACTGTCTACTGCGTTATCGCCCTTCTGAAATCCTCGGCGTATTACATATACGCCTCCGGTTTCTTTCCCGCCGCTGGCGGGACTGCCTTGTATCCAGCGCACTCTGAAAGGCCGAGCAATATCCGCCTTGTCAAAAATTGAAAGTTTAAGGTCAGGTGCTGATAAAAGAGAAGGGCCGGCAAAGTTTGCCGGCCCCTTTTTATTATTATTTAATCGTTCGAGTGGAACAATATAGTGGCTATAGAGTCGAGGCGTAAGTTAGTATATCAACCGTTTCACTATCCGAGAGGCCTCTGTCTACTACCGCAGAGGGCATCGAGGACCCGGGGTGGCCCCACCTGATCTTGTGGAGCGTCTCCTGGGGGTTATCGTTGGCGAGCCAGCCGACACCCTGGACACCGTTCTTCTTGCCCTTGAAGTCCAGCGCGTTTCCGTCTTCACCGTGACAACTTGAGCAGTTTGAATTAAACAGGGTTTTGCCCCTCGACACGCTTCCTGTAGCTTTTCCGTCCGGGCCAAGAGCTGACTTGATGTCGATTTGCCCATCCCTTATGAACTTTACAAGAGCCCATATATCACTTTCGTCAGCAAGGTATAATGAGAAGTCATGGCGAGCACCGGTGTCGGTCAGAGCGCTGTAGAGCGCTTCAGGGCTCTTTGTCCTGGAATCGTATAGCCCCTTTATTCCAGTATAGTGGGATCCCTTGCTGTATCGTCCTTCCTTCCCGATATAATCCCAGCCGTGGCACTCCTTGCACCTGAACGTAGTATCACCTTTTTTCTTGCCTGTCTCTGGATAAAGGGGGTGGCTCCCGGCGGTGTCGATGCCTCTTACCTTCTGCCACTTATCGTAGAGAAGACCGCCTGTTTTAAGATCAGCCTTGGAATACGAATCATCAGCTTCACCGGCTGTAGTAGCGGATGTGGCACATCCACTTAATACAACCAGCGAAAGAGCTGCCGCCAGAACGACACAGAAAACTACCACTGTTTTCTTCACTAAGCACCTCCAGAAAAAGAAACAAATAGCGTGAACTTAATAACCGTTACCGAATTACCATATACGATATATATAATAAAAACAACTGCCAGTTTGCCTGAATGTTGTTAATCAGAAGCAACCAGCACAACCTGAATATCCATGACGTTTGTAAGTGTGGGGCCAGTGATCATCAGATCATCCGTGGCGGAGAGGAAGTTGTAGGAATCGTTGTCATCGAGGTATGTGATGGGGTCAATGCCAAGCTTCCTCGCCCGCATAGCAGTGGATCCGTCCACTATGGCGCCCGCAGCGTCTGTGGGACCATCAGTACCGTCTGTTCCTGCCGAAAGGATCACAACTCTCTCAAGCCCATCCAGGCCGGGAACCGCTGCCAGCGCGAACTCCTGATTCCTGCCTCCCATGCCCCCGCCCCGTATAGTTACTGTGGTTTCGCCGCCGGAGATCAGGCAGGCCGGAGGATCCAAGGGATACCCTACTGAAAGGATGTCCCTTATCTTGTCTACGTGGTCGATAGCAGCGTCTCTCGCTTCCCCGACCACAGGGTATGGAAGGATGCTGGTGTTGTACCCAAGTGATGTTGCTTTTCTGTATGATTCCGCAAGGGCCATGTCGTTATTGCCAACTATCAGGTTGGACGTTCTGCTGAACTCTTCAGAGCCCTCCTTCAGGGTTTCCGGGATGTTTCCGTTCGCCCCTGCCAGCAGGCGGTCTATTACATTTCCAGGGAGCTTTTCCCTGATACCATAGCGGTTAAGGACTTCAAGGGCTTCCGGAAAAGTAGAAGAGTCCGGTACCGTTGGTCCCGAGGCGATGACATCGAGGGGATCGCCGACGACGTCTGAAAGAACTAGTGTAAGCAGACGAGCAGGATACACTGCCTTCGCGAGCCCGCCTCCCTTGATCAGGGACAGATGTTTCCGGACCGTATTGACTTCGTCTATTGAAGCTCCGCTCGCAAGAAGAAGGCGGGTTGTCTCCTGCTTCTCCTCCAAGATTAAAGGCGGCGCCGGACAGGGCAGAAGGGCGGATCCTCCGCCCGAAAGGAGGCATATCACGAAGTCCCTTTCAGATGCCTCCCGGGCGAGTTCAAGTATCCTTAATGAAGCCTCAATCCCGTTTTTGTCCGGTACAGGATGCCCGGCCTCCACTATCGTTGCACATTTCACAACAAGGAGGCCTTTCGATATTCTGTCACCGAAAACCTGCTCCACCGCAGCAGCCATGGGAGCGGCGGCCTTCCCGGACCCCACTATAAAGACTTTTCCTTCAGGATCAAGGTCTATCCGGGCCCCCCCCGCAACAAGGGTGTCTCCCTCCAGAAGCAGATGGGACAAAACGGCTTTTCGCGGTTCCACAGCGGCAACTCCCGCCCTGAATATGGCGGTAGCGTCCTCCCTGAGTATGCTTTTCACGGTTTCCGACAATATATCATCCCCCTTTTACAAGTCTTATGCGATTATCTGAAGGACGGAAAAATGAAAACCACGGTCACTGTTTTCTCAGGATAATTACCTTGAAAACCTCTCCCATTCCGCCCTCATCATGGATCAGGTTTTTAACCGCGAGCCATTCCTTGATCGCCGCCGGATCTTTCGTTCTGCCGTCGAGCTGTTCAGTCAGCAAATCGAGTATTCCGGCGCGGATCAGGAATGAAGACTGTGTTGTGTAGTTATTCACGGTGAAATCCGCCTCGGTGGCCCAGTCACGCAGGAGCGTGAAGTTTACATGTGCCGTTATATCCACACCGCCCGGATCCGTCAGGGGGTCGGCTTCGACACTGTGCCGCCTGTAGCATCGTAGTGTACCGCCGGTTCTCCAGTGAGCATTAAGAGCGTCGAAGGTGTCTCCGTAATCGAGGATCAATACGATACCTGATTTCAGCTTACGGCCCAATCGAAGAAGCCAGGATCTGCTCTCAGGAGCAAATTCCAGCCTGTTGCCCGGTAGCAGTTCGCCTGCCAGTTCCAGAACGGCGGCATCAAGGGATGAATGTTGTACAGGCAAAAGTATTTCCTCCAGACAGTCGCCACCGTCCTTGACATGAACCTCAAGAAGGTTGTCTCCTTTTCGCTCCAGGAGCCTGAGTGGGAGGGCATCGAAGAACTCGTTGGCTATGACCGCACCGGAAAATTCCGGAAGGCCTCCCCAATCCTCGGGCGGGTAAACCACGACGGCGTAATCCTTCAATCGATCCTCAAGCTGGCTCCTGGCGCAGGCGCTTGCTTCAACCAGCATGAGGCCGGGCTCTATCATGTCTTCGGGCCAGCTTTCAAGGATATCCTCCGCGAGTTGGCCGCCACCAGGGCCAAGTTCCAGCAGTTTCGGGTGACTAATACCCATCTTCTGAAGCGTTGCGCTCAGCCAGCGGGAAATAGTCTTTCCAAAGAGCAGGTGGACATGGGGAGCGGTGTAAAAGTCCCCCTCTTTGCCGGTCTTAGGACCGGGTTTGTTGTAATAGCCTGAAGTGTCGTGGTACAGACAGATCTCCATATAGCGTGAAAAGGGAATAGGGCCCACCCTTCCTATCTCTTCCCTGATAAATTCGAGAATATCATTTTTTTCGGCACCCATATCGTTTGAGATTGCCGTATCAAGTTGATAGTTGCAAGTTGATAGTTGTTGGGAATTCAGGTTCATCTCCCAATTAGTTGGTGGTCGACAAACAATAAGCGGGTTCCGGCAAAAACCCGGCTCTATGAATTATATTTACCTGAATTCCACCAACCAATTTGGAGATGATCCGAAATTAGAGTATTGGACACAGATTCATTATTATTTATTCTACTGTGTATCAATAATGCTCTAATGCTCTAATTTCAAATGCTCTAAAAACCAACAACCAACAAATTGATTGAGATGCAACACTACCGGAAACACGGTCAGTAAAAAAAACGAGTTTGAAGCAGCAACGGTCAAAGAGCATTGACAGCTCCTGATGCTGTAACAGATAATATCTCTTTCAATATGCAATCCTC
>QIFJ01000109.1 GCA_003229755.1 Pseudomonadota bacterium | reverse complement strand
TGCGGTCTTCCTGTGGTCCGTTATCTCCAGGGGGTCCGGAGGAAGGCAGATGGAGATGAGCCTGTCCATCCCTGTTGAGGTCCAGAATCTGCCATCGAAACTGGAGATGGTGGAACACCCGGCCGAGCTGGTAAATGTACGCTTTTCAGGCCCCAGAAGAATTGTGTCCAGGATCTCGCAAATGGGGATAACACTGCCTCTGGATCTTGATGGAGCCCTCGAGGGAATAACAACATTTGAACTATACCCTGGCTCAATTAAGGCCCCGGAGATGACCAAGGTGATCAGGATCAGCCCTTCCTCAATTACAATTGTCCTGGAAAAGGCAGGTCAGGAGAGATTTCCAGTGGAGCCTGTTTTGGAGGGAGTTCCATCGAAAGGCTTTAAAGTCAGCGCAGTGGCGGTAGACCCTCTTTTCGTGGAACTTGCGGGACCCCGGTCCAGCCTTGCGGGGATCACGATGATCCAGACGGCACCTGTAGATATTGAGGGATCCAACGAAACAATTGAGAGGGAAGTGGGGCTCGTACTTCCTGACACCAGGGTCAGGAACGTAGATTCATCAAGTGTGAAGGTTACAGTCAGCGTGGTACCTGAGGGGGAGAACAAGGAAAAGAAGAAGCCGCAGTAGAGTATTAATGGCACTGCAAATTTAAAGTATACTATCAGGATACCTTTGTAAATGACTGAAAAATATAAATTAAAAAAGATATTTGGTACTGATGGGGTCCGTGGCGAGGCGAACAGGCATCCCATAACATCAGAGGTTGCGCTGAAACTGGGAATGGCCGCCGGGGCGATGTTCAGGAACCATAACGACAGGTCAAGGATCGTCATAGGCAAGGATACAAGATTGTCGGGCTACATTCTGGAATCAGCGCTGATGTCCGGTATTTGTGCCATGGGAACAGATGTATACCTCGTGGGTCCCATGCCGACACCGGCTATCGCGTTCATTACAAGGACAATGCGAGCCGATGCAGGGATCGTGATCTCCGCCTCCCATAATCCATACCAGGATAACGGTATAAAGTTCTTTGGTTCCGATGGAAGAAAACTCCCGGATGAGCGTGAGGCTCAACTGGAGATAATTGCGGATGATGAACACCTGGATCGGCCGACTCACGCAGGAGTCGGAAGGGCATACAGAATGGACGACGCCGAGGGAAGATACATAGAGTACGCAAAAAGTACTATCCCCAAAGGCATGATCTTCGATGGACTCAAAATGGTTATAGATTGCGCAAATGGGGCAGCATATGTTGTAGCTCCCACTATCTTCGAAGAACTTGGCGCGAAAGTCATCACAATCGGAGCATCTCCGGACGGGCTTAACATAAATAGTGGGTGCGGTTCCACATATCCGGAATATATGGCGGAAAAAGTCCTCGAAGAGGGGGCTGATATTGGTCTTGCCCTGGATGGTGATGGCGACAGGGCTATCTTCTGCGATTCTGATGGAAGAATCGTAGACGGTGATGACGTTCTGTATATCTGTGCCAGTTATGCGCTTCAGAACGGAGAATTGCCTGAAAATACGATTGTAGGGACCGAAATGACCAATATGGGACTTGAAACAGCGCTGAGGGAAATGGGGGTAAACCTCAAACGATCAGCTGTAGGGGACAGGTATGTTCTGGAGGAGATGCTGAAGTCAGGCTCGGTTATGGGAGGTGAGCCGTCCGGGCATCTTATTTTTCTGGATCACAGCACAACAGGCGATGGGATAATTACCGCTCTTCAGGTTGTGAAATGCATGGTGGAGACAGGATCGGCCATGGGCGATTTAAAGGAGGGATGGATCAGATATCCCCAGGTATTAATGAATCTGCGAGTCCGGGAGAAGCTTCCACTGGAAGAACTGGACTGGCTGCCCGAGCTGCTTGAGTCGGCCCGGAGCACTTTGGGCAAAGACCGCCTGCTCAACGTCAGGTACTCCGGGACAGAGCCTGTTCTGAGACTAACGGTTTCCTGTGAGTCGGAGGAGCTCGTTGAAAGTGTATCGGACGAACTGTGCGCAAAACTGGCTGAAGGACTGGGCAGCAAGTATCCTGAAGATGTCATATGAAGCTGATTATCAAAGCGCCCATTAGGGGCGCCCAGTATCGTGACTTACATAGATGGTGAGATTTTGTACGGTTAAATCATGAGGCCAGGCTTTTGGGTGTAATCACTCGCCTTCGCAACCCCCTTTTAGCTTCGCTTCGTGATTCACCAAAAGCCTGGCCTCATATGTATTTGGTAATCCAGGGTATGGTGGTAAATCCCTCCCCCTCTTGTCGAGTCGTAGCTTTAGCGAAGACTGATGAGGGGGGAGGTCAGGTGGGGGTGGGTTGCTGAAACCTGGGTCTTGGGTCCTGGGACTTGGGACTCCGGCCATGTGCCGGCCAGGGAGGTTAGGAGAGGGGGGTACTATTTGATAGTTAATTGTTTACCAGAAACTAGAAACAAGAAACTCCAGCCGAAGGCGTGACCGATCCTGGATCGGTACAGAGAACATTCACACAGATCTAATTTTAAATGAAAATGCAAGGCTGTTCTACTCAACGCGCCCATTAAGGGCGCCCGGATCAATAACCATCGCGCCCGAGTATGGGCGCCCGGATCGATGACATGGATCGTTGGTCATCGATCTGTGAGGAAAGGGGAAACGACGCTTTTCACTCTCCGCGGAGCAAAAAGCCGCTCACGGACTTTTTGCGACCAGTAATCGCGCCTGTTAAGTGGCGCCCAAATCGATGATTTGCAATGCAAATTATTGATTTGTGAGGAAGGTGAAAATGAC
>QIFJ01000237.1 GCA_003229755.1 Pseudomonadota bacterium | reverse complement strand
CGGTTGGCGCCAGAAAGTTCGGCAATCTTCTGGATCCGGAAAGCGAGATCCGGTACACCATCGAGAAAAAGCGTGTCTTCAGACTCAAGGAGGATCTGGGCACAAACCCGAAGTTCTATTACTTCTTCGCTACGTAAGGTGAGGAGTCAGTATGATCGATCTTGTAAAGCATTTCTTTATAGCTGTAAAACAAATCTTTAAAGGCTCCCGGAAGTATTATGTATGGATTGGGTTCCTCTCTCTGCTCATCTCTTTTGGTGTAGGCACCTATGTTATGCAGCTGAAAAAGGGACTCATCGTTACGGCCATGAGGGATCAGGTTTCATGGGGCTTTTATCTTTCCAACTTCACTTTCCTGGTGGGTGTGGCGGCCGCGGCTGTTCTACTGGTTATCCCCGCCTACATCTACGATTTCAAGCCTATCAAGGAGATAGTTCTCTTCGGGGAGATGCTGGCTATCATAGCCATAATCATGGCCATGCTCTTTATCTTTGTGGATCTCGGCCGCCCGGAGCGTGTGTGGCATCTTCTGCCTTTTCTCGGGACAATGAACTTTCCCGCTTCGCTGCTGGCCTGGGATGTTCTGGCTCTCAACGGTTATCTCGCGATAAACGTGGCGGTTGTCATGTATGTTATGTACAGGATCGCCCACAATATGGAATACAGCATGGCGGTCGTAAAGCCGCTGGTTATTCTGTCTATTCCGTGGGCGGTTTCCATCCACACCGTGACGGCATTCCTTTACAATGGTCTGCCAGCGCGACCTTTCTGGAACGCCTCCATCCTGGCGCCGAGGTTCCTTGCTTCGGCTTTCGGTTCCGGGCCGGCCCTCATGATCATAGTCTTCCAGGTGATAAGAAAGGTTTCCAAGGTTGAGATCGAGAATACGGCCATACAAAAGATCGCCGAACTCATTGCCTACGCCCTGGGTTTTAACCTTTTCCTTCTCGGGGCGGAGATCTTCAAGGAGTTCTACTCCCAAACGGTCCATTTGGCGCCCCTTCAGTACATGTATTTCGGGCTTCAGGGACATACCAGCCTTGTTCCCTACATGTGGACAGCCCTTATTTTCAATTTAATTGCCTTTTTTATCTTCCTGTCTCCGAAGGGGAGAGCGAATATCATCACGCTGAACCTGGCCAGCGTGCTCGTTATACTTGGGATCTATATCGAAAAGGGTATGGGCCTCATTATTCCAGGGTTTATCCCTGGAACCCTTGGCGAGATCTATGAATACCTCCCGACCAATACGGAGTTTATCATTACCATAGGCATATGGGCCTTCGGTGCACTCCTCTACACCCTGATGCTTAAAGTCGCTATTCCTATTTATCTGGGTGAGCTCCGGTTTGCCAGAGGAGAGGTTACTGGACCTGAAGAGGTGGTGCGCACCGGGTCAGAACTTGAAGCCTGAGCAGTTCACATATCTAATTTAATTTCTTTGCCATTGACCTTCGAATTCACCGTTAAAAGGGGGTTTAGGTGACATCTGTGATTGTGAACACTTCCACATTCACTCCTCTAAAAAGTTACTTGACGTTGTTTTTTACTTGTTATAGAAGTTATTTCGTTCCCTGTTGAGAAAAGTTTTTTTAGAAGGGCCTTCAATTGAAAGGGATACTGTCCCCGTTAAAAATCATCTCAGCGGTCAAGTGGCTTCTTTCCTCCTCTCCACTGGAAACGGAGCCCGTTGCTGGACGTGAGAGATCCCGGTTAGGCGAGAAAAGGTTCCTCGGCTGGTTGTTAAGTTCCGAACCGCTGGCTGAAGAGCCTGTTGCTGGACGTGAGAGATCCCGTTTGGGTGAGAAAAGGTTCCTCGGCTGGTTGTTAAGTTCCGAACCGCTGGCTGAAGAGCCTGTGATGGAGCCGGGCAAATTACGGTTGGGGCGGGGAGGGTTTGCCGGTTGGCTCCTGTCTCCCGAAACCCTTGCTGAAGAGCCCGAGATGGACCGTCCGGATTCCCGGCTCGGTAAAAAGGGTTTTCGCAAATGGTTGCTTGCCGCTGAACCCCTTGAAGAAGAGTCGGAATTAGCCCCTCGCAGGTTGGAATTTGGAAGTGAGGGTCTGCTGGAGTGGCTGTTTACCGTAGACAACCTGGAAGAGGAAAGTGAAGTTGACATATATAAGCCCCGCTTTGGCGGTAAAGGCTTGTTAGGGTGGCTTTTTTCCTCCGAGGTACTGTCACAAGATGTGGTTCATGAGAAGGCTAAGTCGAGGTTCGGAGAAAGACGCTTTTTAGGGTGGCTTTTTTCCTCAGACGAGATCGAGGACGAGGAAAAAGAAGTTGAAACAGAGGATCACGAAAAAACAGCCAACATTAACTACTGATCGGAAGGCGGGAAAATGGAACACACAAAACATCTATGGAGGGCCATTCTGATATGGGTCATTATCACTGTAGGCTATGTCCTTGTCCGTGGTTTTCTGGTGCCCGATAGCTTCGGTAAGTACGGACAATATAGAGGCGATAACCTGGAAGAGCAGATGAGCTTATTGGTGCCGAGGCATGGAGACGGAGTCAAGTCGTGTGCTGTATGCCACCAGGAAAGAGTGAAAAATATTGCCCAGACGCCACATAAGGTGATCGACTGCGAGACGTGCCATGGTCCGTTGAGGACACATGTTGAGTACGACAGTATCGAGGCATTTCTGGAAAACCCCGAAAATTACGAACGTACTGGTGCCATGGAAATCCACTCGGCCCAGGAACTGTGCATCAAATGCCACGACGCTCAGATTGCCAAGCCCAAAGACTATCCCCAGGTCGTGGTGGTCACCCATTTGGAGGA
>QIFJ01000041.1 GCA_003229755.1 Pseudomonadota bacterium | reverse complement strand
CCTGGCAGCCTTTGACATAGCGCACCATTCTGAAATAACATACAGTGCTACGGGTATGGGAGAAAACATATGGTTTGGGAACCAAGCAGGCGATCAAAGGATATACCTCCCTTCATAGTGATGGATGTCCTGGAACGGGCACAGTTGCTCGAGCCGGAGGGGCGGGCCATCGTCCATATGGAGGTTGGAATATGTCATAGTGCTCTCTCGCTTTGTGAGGTCCATTTAATAGATGCAGCAGAATTTCTTTATTTCCGCGGGTTTGCCGACTACGTGCGCGAGGTAACCGATGCGGAGATCTGAATCATCATCCGGTGCGATGTTGAGATCGATCTCTGGTATCCTTGCCGGCCTGGCAGTGATAGCAATTTCCTGCGCGCCGGGACAGGTGAGGAAATACTCTCTGAAGCCCGAGGGGGATACGGATGTATACCGCGTGGTCAACGAACAGGGACTTGTTGTTTCCGCTCAATATCTGGACAGTGAGGCGCAGGATGATTATTTCAAGCAGAAGGAGATACGGGTGCTTGCAGATGTATTCAATACCCTGTCGCTCAATGTGTTCCTGGTTACAGTTACCAACGCAGCAGCGGAAAATATTGTATTCAATCCGCGAATGACCCTTCTCGCGGATGGGAAATGGATCAGAGCCGGACCGTACACATACACAGACCTGTATATGGACCTGCGGGCCAGAGAGGGAAGGCAGCATATCCTGAAGCGACTGCAGGAACTGATTTTCGAAAAACCTGTGATCCTGAAAAAAGACCAGAGAATGAAAAAACTTCTACTCTTTCCGAAGCCGGAGACGATCGGAAGGGAAGTGTATCTTTTGTTTGGCAGTATTTATGTGAACGGAAAACCGGTGGAAGTGTCTATGAAGTTTGAGGCGGTCGTTGATAAATGATCACGTTCAATGTCCAACGTCCAAGGTCCAAAATCGTGATGCGTGACGCGTGATGAGTGATTGGTGATTAGTCATTGGTGATTAGTGAAACTAGGTTAATAGCGCAGGGCGCTTATTCGTTCAATGTTCAACGTTGATCTTGGATATTGGACTTAGG
Organism: Pseudomonadota bacterium; assembly: GCA_003229755.1. Lineage (GTDB taxonomy): Bacteria > BMS3Abin14 > BMS3Abin14 > BMS3Abin14 > BMS3Abin14 > SZUA-178. Next base: position 1,738 of record QIFJ01000041.1, on the reverse strand, counting down.
ATCTTGGACCGGTCCTGGGTCTGGATCTATGATCCCCGGACCATTTTCAGAATTTTGAGCGCATTTGGATCCTTGATACAGTAGATGGAGAGTCCACCATCCCTCTGGAGGGAGAGAATGCCCCTTGACCTCAGAATTCCCAGGTGCTGAGATATGTTGGACTGTTTCAGGTTTAACTTTTCACCGATGTTCGTGACACAATGGCCCTCCCTCTCCAGCAGCTCGAGGATCATGATCCTCGTTGGATGCCCCAGTGCTTTAAGATAGTCGGCCTGGGTAGTGCGATCAATTTCCATTTCCTGAACCTCCATTCAGCGTTACCTGTAAATCAAGGCTCCTGCTGGCTTATTAACTATTTTAAAGTATCACGTTATTATAATTATTAGAATATAATAATTTTTCTGTCAATGAGAAAGCCGTCGCAAGGACGGCTTGTGTTTCAAGTCTGTTTGACAAGGTAAATTACTCCTCTTTACCCTCTTCCGTGTCCTCGTCGATCTCCTTTTTCTCGGGTGTTACGTCTATTTCATCCTCACCGGTAGTTGCCTTCTTGAAATTCTTGATGCCCTTTCCGAGACCGGCGCCTATCTCCGGAAGCTTGCCCGCCCCGAAAACGATTATTACAATAACGAGTATTAATATAAGCTCAGTAACACCGAATCCAAACATCTTTCATCCCTTTCCTTCAAATACCGGTTAAGGTTGTCCGGGTTCTGATCGTTCGGTTGATTCTAGCAGGGTAACGGCCTTTTTAACAAGGGCTTGTGGCGCTGACGATTTCGCAATATCAAGAGCCCTTGCTGGATCCAGTGGTGCTGCCATCTTATCGCTGAACTCCGACAGGCTCCTAACTCTTATCCGGTCCCTGAGGTTCATCTTCCTGGGAAGCCTGGTCACCGGACTTGTCATCCTCTGCATCCTGAGCGTCATCGGTTTCTATCTCAGGTACAGCCTGTTCTTCAGGTTCGACCTGCTCTGCCGGTTCCGCTTGGGCTTCGGTTCCGTCTTGCTCTACTGATACATCCTGAACTTCAGTTTCATCATGAGCTTCGGACTCGATGGACTTTTCTGTCGCTTCCTCAGCCTGCTGTGCTTCAACCTCTGGCACCTCAGGCTCCTGTGGATATGGAGCATCGGATGGCTTTTTTATCGAATCCCTGATAACAAGGAACCCGTTTTTTCCGCCGGGAACCGGTCCCTTGATGGCGATCAGATTCTGGTCTTCTCTGACATCGATGACCTTCAGGTTCTGGATGGTAACCGTCTCGTTGCCCATCTGTCCCGGCATCTTTTTGCCCTTGAACACCCTGGCAGGATCGGCCGCAGCGCCAATGGAGCCGGGCCCCCTGAAGCTTTCGTGAGTACCGTGAGATGCCGGATGGCCTTTAAAACCATGCCGCTTCATGACGCCGGCAAAGCCCTTGCCCTTGGAGGTGCCTGTTATGTCAACGAGATCTCCGGTCCTCACAACACCGGCGGTTATGGCCTGTCCGGGTGAAAAAGCTTCGGGATTGTCAACGCGTACTTCTCTAATAAAACGCTTGGGCGTGGTGCCGGCTTTTTCAAAACGGACCATCTGTGGCTTGCTGGTTCTTTTTGGTTTTTTCTCATCGAAGCCGAGCTGGATGGCATCGTAACCATCGTTTTTCCTGGTTTTGACCTGGAGTACTATACAGGGACCTGCCTGAATGAGTGTGACGGGAATTACGTTGCCGGTGCGGTCGAAGATCTGGGTCAT
>QIFJ01000068.1 GCA_003229755.1 Pseudomonadota bacterium | reverse complement strand
GCCTGCTTGGTTCCCAAACCATATGTTTTCTCCCATACCCGTAGCACTGTATGTTATTTCAGAATGGTGCGCTATGTCAAAGGCTGCCAGGGCATTTTGTCCTCCTGCTCACTGATTGGTATCATCAGATGTTATTTCAGTTGTATGCCTTGGGTCAAATTGGAACTCCTCGAGTTGAAAGTTGAAAGTTGAAAGTTAAGGTTTCATGTCCATTCATGTGAAATCATATGGTCTTACAGTTTCCTGAAATCTGAATCCAGATCATATATCGGAATTTAGAGTATTGGAAATTGGAAGTTGGAAATCAGGTGTTAGTCAGGATGAAAATATTGCCCTAAATCAACTTTTAACTTTTAACTTTTAACTCGGTATCCCATATCATACTGAATATGCTATACCTATCGAATCTATCTATAGGAAGATAAAGCGTGATAAATATTGACAGTGTCGTAAAAAGTCCATCCATGGCTTTTTAAGCCGGAGAAATACATGAGCCGTATTCGAGAACTCATTGGTCAAAGAACCCTTCTGTGCGATGGGGCAATGGGGACTATGCTGCAAGCCTCTGTCCTCGGTGAGGGCCAGTGCCCGGAACTTTTAAATATTGAAAAACCGGACGATGTCGCCGCTGTGCATAAAGCATATATCAATGCTGGAGCGGATATCGTGTTAACCAACACCTTCGGCGCTAACAGGATCAAGCTCTCTGCCTACGGCCTGGAGGACCGGACTAAAAAGATAAATTCCGCGGCTGTTGCTCTCGCAAAAAAAGCTGCCGGAAACAACGTCCTTGTGGCTGGTGACGTTGGACCCACAGGCAGGTTCCTGGAGCCCGTGGGCGACCTCACCTTCGGCGAGGCGCTGGAGATCTTTACCGAACAGATAAGCGCCCTTGAGGGAGTCGATCTGATCATCTTTGAGACTTTTTCGGACATCAAGGAGTTAAGGGCCGCTGTGGTCGCGGCAAGGTCTCTGGGTGATACTCCTGTGGCAGCCCTCATGACTTTCGAACCCGACGGGAGCACACTGCTCGGCACCAGCCCGGAGGCCGCGGCTGTTACCCTGGACGCGCTTGGAGTGGATGCTATAGGCACCAACTGTGGTCTGGGGCCTGATGGTGTCCTCGGTGTACTGCGCCGGATGGCGGCCGTTACCGAACTTCCTCTGGTTTCAATGCCCAACGCCGGGATGCCCATGCTCGTTGACGGGAAAACTGTTTTCCCCGCATCTCCTGATGATGTTGCGAAGTTAACTGAGGATTTCCTCTCCATCGGCACAGGTATCATAGGAGGATGCTGCGGCAATACTCCCGACCATATAAAACGCCTGAAAGAAGAGCTCACTAAACACGGAGCCTCTCCTGTTTCCAGGATCCTTCCCGATCCCGGAGCAACGAGTCTTTCATCGAGAGAGTCTGTCCTCTTTATTGGGGGAAACAGCCCGGCGAGAGCCATAGGCGAGAGGCTCAATCCCACCGGCAGAAAGGTGATGGCTGAAGCAGTCAGTTCAGGGAACATGTCTCTGTACCAGGAGGAGGCCCGTCGACAGGTGGAGGCAGGCGCGCATATGCTTGACGTGAACGTCGGGGTACCTGGTATAGACGAACCAGCGATCATGCATAGTGCTGTTCTGCTCGTGCAGCAGGCCTGTTCAGTTCCCCTGAGCATCGATTCCCCAAGGCCTGAGGTAGTGGAAGCGGGGCTCATGGCGTCGGACGGCAAGCCCCTCGTAAATTCAGTTACTGGAGAAGAGGAAAGTTTAAAGACCGTCCTGCCGCTTGTTTCCAGGTACGGCGCGGCGGTCCTGGGGCTGTGCCTGGACGAAAACGGCATACCGGAAACTGCTGAACAAAGGCTCCAAGTCGCAGAACGCATTCTTGAAAAGGCAAAAGCATATGGCATTGAACCGAGAAATCTTCTCATCGACTGCCTTGTTCTCTCTGCGGGAGCCGAACAGGAGATCGTCGCCGAAACGCTTAAAGCGGTCCGGCTGGTAAGGGAAAAGCTGGGCTTAAACACCGTTCTCGGGGTGAGTAACGTATCATTCGGTCTTCCAGCGAGGGAGAACCTGAACGCGGCGTTCCTGGCGATGGCAGCATCCGCCGGCCTTTCTGCCGCGATCGTTAACCCGATGAATGAAACATTAATGAAAATACTGGCCGCATCAAGGGTGATCCTGAATCAGGACGCAAACGCCCTCGACTACATAAGAGCCTACTCAGATACTGATGAGATCCGGACTCATGACAAAGCTGTCGGTTCCGATACCGAGCAGCTTCGCACTGCAGTGGTGGAGGGCAGCGAACAGAGGGCGGGCGAACTGGTCTCAAAGCTTCTGGATTCAGGGATGGAGCCCCTACAGATAAGCGAAAAGATCCTCATACCAGCCATGTCAGAAGTCGGGGGCAAATTCGCCAGGAACGAATACTTCCTCCCCCAGGTGATAATGTCAGCCAACGCCATGAAGGCTGCTTTCGGTCCTATCAGGGAGAGCCTTCTGGGTCAGGACCTGCCATCCAGGGGAAAGATCCTTATTGCCACAGTGGAGGGCGACATACACGATATCGGAAAGAATATCGTGATCACTCTCCTTGAAAACCATGCCTATGACGTCGTGGATCTGGGGAAAAACGTGCCCGCTTATACGATCGTTGAAAGGGCTAAAGCGGAAAAGTGCCAGGCCATCGGTCTTTCTGCCCTGATGACAACGACCATGATCAAGATGAAGGAGGCCGTATCGGTCATCAGGGATGCCGACCTGGGTGTTCCGGTAGTCGTGGGTGGCGCCGCCGTTACCCAACAGTTCGCCGATGAGATCGGAGCGGATGGTT
>QIFJ01000158.1 GCA_003229755.1 Pseudomonadota bacterium | reverse complement strand
CGAATACCGCGTCATCAACCTGATCACTTGGAGAGATGACAAGGATGGGGATGTCCGGATACTGTCCATTAGCCTGGGTGAGCGTTCGCTCTAACTGGAAGATACCTTTTCTCAGGTCCACCAGGAGGAGATCGGGATCGTCGGTGGCGATCCTGGCCAGAAAGTTTGCCGGCTCGAAACACATGGAAACTTTGGCCGGAAGAGAGTCAGTTACCCAGCCGCAGCATTCGTCCGCATAGGTTTCAGTACCGGCGTAAAGAACTTTCACGTACTCTTAACTCACTTCCTGTAGTAGATATTAAAAAAAGATACCTCACCCCTGAAAGCCCCTTTCATCGCAAGGGTCGTGCCATAGATCGGGGATCAATACGGAGCCTGGCGGGATCCCTCGAAAAAATCGGTACTATGCTCATGTTGATGGGCTCGTATAAGGTCCATCAACGCGCCCATTTAAAGGCGCCCAGATCGATGACTTGCGTTGCAAGTTATTGATTTGTGAGGAAAGTGGAAACGACATTTTTCGCTTTCCGCGGAGTAATTGGCCATGGATGGACTTTTTACGATCAGATCAATGATGAAGATAATAAATTCCGAAAGAGGGGAAATCAGATAGTCAATAAATGGAAAAAGGAGCACAAATTGGGAATAAGTTTACAGTGCAGAGTGAAGAAGTTTGCCTAGTTGGGTAAATAATTACCAGGTTTTGGCTTCGTCTCTATTTCGCAATCCTTCATCTTGTACAGAAACGCCTTGTAACTGATCCTGAGCAGCTTGGCGGCTCGGGATTTGTTCCAACCTGTTGTGTCCAGAGCTATAAGGATAGCCTTCTTTTCCGCCTTACGGGCGGCTGATTTGGCGATCTCTTTTAAAGAAAGTGTACCTTCAGCTGGAACAGGCTCAGATCGTTCGTACTGATCTTCGGGCTGTATCTCCGTAGAACCCGTGGGAGTTATGAACTCATCACCAGTGTTGAAACCAGTGTTGAACGGAGTTGGTCCGGAAGTGAGGTCAGACAGGCTGCCCACACTGTCGAATTCGAGACGGCCGAGAACAATATAACGGCGGAGGATGTTCTGAAGTTCCCTCACGTTACCAGGCCAGGGATGGCGATAGAGCTTGTTCAGTGTCTCATCGTCAAGATCCACGTGGCGTTTGTACTGCCTTCCGTAAAACTCAAGAAAATAGGTTGTCAGCAGGGCGATATCCACGGGCCTTTCCCTGAGGGGAGGGATATGTATCCGGGCAACGTTGAGGCGGTAATACAGGTCGCGGCGAAACGTACCTTTCTTGATGTTCTCTTCCAGATCCTGATTCGTAGCAACGATTATTCGGGCATCCGTCTTGAGCAGTTTGTTGCTGCCCAGCCTGTTGAAGGTTCCGTCCTGAAGAACGTGGAGGAACTTCGCCTGGATATGGGGTTCGAGTTCGCCGATCTCATCCAGGAGCAGGGTTCCTCCCGAGGCGTTCTCGAACTTGGAGGGTTTTGACTTCATGGCACCTGTAAAGGCGCCCTTATCGTAACCGAAAAGCTCGCTTTCCAGCAGTGACGCGGGCAAGGCGGCGCAATTAACCTTGAGGAAAGGACCTGATGCCCAGTGGGAGCGCTGATGTAATTCTCTAGCCACAACTTCCTTGCCCACACCGCTGTCTCCTGTTATGAGCACAGGCATATCGGTGGATGCCACCTTCAGGATGGTCTCCATAATGTTGGCCATTTCGCTGCTGGCATAGAGGAGGGAGTAGTCTTCCGCATAACGCTGCTGACGCTGGAGGCGCTTGAGCTCATCCTCCGTTTCCTTGAAGTGAATAGCCTTGTTCACGGAGATCTTCAGTTCGGCTACGGAGAACGGTTTGAGAATGTAGTCCAGGGCTCCCTGGCGCATGGCCTCTGTTACAGTTTCTACATCATGTTTGGCGGAGATAACGATGGTTTTAAGATGGGGGTACCTGGTATTGAGTACATTAATGAATTCGAGACCGCTCATGTCGGGAAGCATGAGATCAAGGAGGATCAGGTCCGGGGATGTTCCGCCCTCAAGGAGTTCGGTGGCCTGCCGGCAGTCAGTGCACGTAACTATAATGTAGTTTTCGCTTGACAGGCCGTCGGTGATCAAGTTGAGGATATTCTCGGCATCATCAATTGCGAGGAGTGTTCTCTTGCCGCTACTTTGGGATTCTGAAGGTGAAACCTTTTCCATCAGGCGCCCTTTCTCCTGGTGCGCGAACTCTGTTATTTCAGGATTACCTGCTCTTGGTCTCAAAATGTCAATTATGTGGAGAATTACAAGAAGAATTACAATAAGTTATTAGCGTAATAGTAACATAAAAACCTACATTAAGAAAATGTTTTCCTAGTCATGGTGAGAAAATAGTTCCCATTTTGGGCTGTCACATTTCCTATTTCCGCAAATTTATGCGTGAATTACCGTGCCTCACGCCCGCTCCTTTCCACCTTCGCTAAAGCTACGGTGGACAAGCCAGTCGCTCAAGCTCGCAAAGGCGCAAAGAAGGCAAAACCTTTTTGGGGTTTATGAGGAGAGACAAGAGCCTTGCACGCAGAGTTCGCAGGCAGGCAGGGCTAGTCAGCCCTGACCGCAGTGTACCGCAGAGGACGCAAAGAGAGCAAAACTTTTCGGGGGTTTATGAAGAGCGACAAGAGCCTTGCACGCAGAGTTCGCAGGCAGGGCTATTCAGCCCTGACCGCAGTGTACCGCAGAGGACGCAAAGAGAGCAAAAGGAAATCTGAATTAGGGTTTACTAGAAACCAGAAACCAGAAACTGACACCATTCGTATTTGGTGTCATTGCGAGGAGCGTCGCAAAATGCGGAGCGACGCGGCAA
>QIFJ01000172.1 GCA_003229755.1 Pseudomonadota bacterium | reverse complement strand
GATTCCAGTGCAAGCTTGCCGCCTTCATGGTCCTGTTCGGTATCTGGGATATCTTCTACTATGTCTTCCTGAAGGCTATCCTGAACTGGCCAGCAAGCCTGGCTGAATGGGACATCCTCTTCCTGGTGCCTTTCCCCTGGGTGGGACCGGTGTGGGCACCCGTTGTTGTCTCCGTGGGACTGATCTGGGCGGGTACCGCCATCCTCACCCGAAACGAACAGGACAAACCCCTGGACCTGGGTCCCGGTTTCATGCTGCTGGAGATCGCCGCCGGTATGATCATTGTCGTCTCGTTCCTTATCCCGGGTCAGGCCGTGATCCGGCAGACTGTTCCGCAGCACTTTCCCTGGTACCTGTTCTTGATCGGATTTACATTTGGATTGGGGGCCTTTATCTATAAATGGGTGAAGGGGATAAGAGCGGGCTATAGGCTATAGGTTGTGAACAGTTCAAAGGCAAAAGAATGGCAGGTGATGGATTGGGTTTCATCTGAAGAGATAAGAGCCTTGACCACAGTGATTTGGCATGAATTCCTCTCCCTAGAGGGGAGAGGTTAGGTGAGGGTGAGTTGCTGTAATATGGGTCTTGGGTCCTGGGACTTGGGACTCCGGCCATGGGCCGGCCCGGGAGAGGTTAGGAGAGGGTGAGTTTCTGTAACTCGAAGACAAGCTTACTCTGACCCCTCTTGACTTGATTTCTCGACCCCCTACCATGTAGTCTGTCCATCGGTGCAACGGGGGGTTTTTGAAACCTGAAACGATACTCCGTAAGTCAAAGACGTGGAAGGAATACAGAAAACACCTCTCCTCTCTTTCCAATAAAGAGAAGGGGGATTGCTTCGAGGCCCTTTCCAAGTATTACCTTCAGCTTGATCCTAAGTACGCCACCAAACTAAAGCACGTCTGGAATCTGAATAATGGGGAGGTACCGCCTTCTGTTCACAAGAAGCTCAACCTCCCTGGATCAGATGAGGGTATAGACCTGCTAGCCCAGACAAAAGAAGGTGAATATTGGGCTATCCAATGTAAGTATCGAGAAGACGAATCCCACTCCCTGACTCGCAAGGAACTCAGCACATTTACTGACCTTGCCTTTGCTATCTGCAAAGGGATCGACCTTGCTCTAGTCTGTACTACAGCTGACAGATTCAGCCACAAACTGAGAATGTATGGGGACAGGCTCACGTTTTGTGCCGGAGATGAATGGCGGGGTTTGGACTCTGGGTTCTTTTCTGGCCTTCATAAACATCTTGCTGGCAAAGCTAGACCCCTCACTCCACTAAAGCCGAGAAAGCATCAGGACGAGGCCATAGAGAACGCTGTACAACACTTCAAGGCTGAGAGGAACTCCCGTGGAAAGATGATCATGCCCTGTGGGACTGGAAAGAGCCTCACAGGGTATTGGATAGCCGATGCTCTGAATGCTCGAAAGATTCTTGTAGCAGTTCCCAGCTTGGCCCTGATCAAACAGACCTTGGAAGTGTGGACCAGAGAATCAGTTGCTAACGGTACTGAAGTCAACTGGATCTGTGTCTGCAGTGACAAAACCGTAAAGGATATTGGAGGTGATGACGCTGCCGTTTTCGTACAAGACCTTGGTGTCCATGTACACACTGATGCAAAGGAAATAGCCACTTGGCTAAAGAGAAGAAAGAAGGGACGTACAGTAGTATTCACCACCTACCAGAGTGGTGAGGCAACAGCAAAGGGAGCGAAGTTATCAGGAACCACCTTTGATCTGGGCATAATGGATGAAGCTCATAAAACTGTTGGCAGGAAGGACAGCACCTTCGCATGGCTGTTGTCTGATGAGAACATCAAGATAAGAAAGCGAACCTTCATGACCGCTACTGAACGCCGATATGCAGGACGAAGTGAACAACTTGTCAGCATGGATGATCCTGATCTATACGGTGACACATTTGAGTTACTTTCCTTCAAGTCAGCCCTGGAAGCAAAGCCTCCGATACTGAGTGACTACAAGATCATCACCATCGGCATTACAAATGAAGAAGTGGAAGAACTGCTTAATAAGAACGTCCTTGTTCGACCAGATAAGGGTAAATGGGATGAGAGGCTTGAGGCTGAGATGCTTGCAGGAGCTGTGGCATTACGAAAGGCCATAAAGAAACATCCCATCAAACACGCTGTATCATTTCACAGTAGTATTGCCCGAGCCGTTGCTTTCAAAAAGACCCAGGACTCAATTACAGAAACCTTTCCTGAGTTTGGTGGACTGTCTTCGTTCCATGTATCAGGAAAAGTCCCCACGTCTGTACGCAGTAAGATAATGGATGAATTTGAAGCATCTGATAGGGCATTGGTCACAAATGCCAGATGCTTAACAGAAGGGGTCGATGTGCCAAATATCGATTGCATTATCTTTGCCGACCCAAGAAAAAGCCAGGTCGATATAGTTCAGGCTGTTGGAAGGGCCTTGCGCCCTTCTGATGGGAAGAAGTTCGGGTACATCCTTATCCCAGTGCTAATTGAGGATGGAGCGTCGGAGATAGGTCTGGCTCAGAAAACAGTCTTCGATACCGTTCTCATTACCTTAAAAGCACTAGCAGCCAATGATGAAAGGATTGTTGAATACTTCCGTTCAATATCAGAAGGGAAACAAAGAAGGAGTGGCGATAAAGTAGTTGATATTGATATTCCTATCGGAATGCAGATTGACTCTGAAAGTTTTCTCAATTCTATCGAGCTACATTTATGGTCACGCTTAGCGAAGCTTTCATGGCGACCTTTTGAGGATGCAAGGGAGGCAAGGGAGTTCGCCAGAGGGCTAAACTTAAAGAATCAAAGTGAGTGGAGAAGATTCTGCAAAGATGACTTATCGGAAAAAGGGAGTTTGCCAGAGGATATTCCCTCAAACCCAGACAAGACGTACAATGATCAAGGATGGATGGGCATAGGTGACTGGCTGGGTACAGGGACAGTTGCAACTCAGTTAAGGGAATATAGGCCCTTTAAGGAAGCAAGAGCTTTTGCTAGAAAACTGGGGTTAAAAAATGGGGCTGAATGGAAAAAATTCTGCAAGGATGAGTTGTCGGAAAAAGGGACATTGCCAGAGGACATACCTAACAAGCCAGACAATACCTATAAAGATCAGGGGTGGATAGGCATGGGTGACTGGTTGGGTACCGGGACTATTGCCTATCGTTTCCGGCAATACATGCCCTTCAGGGAGGCAAGAAAGTTCGCCAGAGGGCTAGGCTTAATAAATGTGAACGAGTGGTATAAGTTCTGCAGGGGTGAACTGCCGGAAAAAGGGCACTTGCCAGAAGATATACCCATAGCTCCACGCATTCTATACCTAGACCAGGGCTGGATGAGTTGGGGTGACTGGCTGGGCACCGGTACTATTGCATCTAATTTACGGCAATACCGCCCATTCGGGGAGGCAAGAGAGTTCGCCAGAAACCTTAAATTAACTAGTAATGCCGAGTGGAGAAAGTTCTGCAAGGGTGAGTTCCCGAAAAAAGGGAGTTTGCCAGAGGATATACCCGCCAATCCAAACCAGACCTATAAAGACCGAGGCTGGATGGGAATGGGTGATTGGTTGGGTACCGGGACTATTGCCGCTCGATTAAGAGAATACAGACCTTTTGAGGAGGCGAGAAGATTTGCCAGAGATCTAAACTTAAAAAGTGAAACTGAATGGAGAAAATTCACCAAGGGTAAACTGCCAGAAAAAGGAAGTTTGCCGGATGATATACCAGCAGGTCCGGGAAGGGTTTATAAGGATAAGGGTTGGATAGGAATGGGCGATTGGCTGGGTACCGGGACTCTTGCACCACAGTTACGGCAATTCCGGTCCTTCAAGGAGGCAAGAAAGTTCGCCGGGGGACTAGGCTTAAAAAGTGAAACTGAATGGAGAAAATTCACCAAGGGTGAACTGCCAGAAAAAGGAAGCTTGCCGATCAGTATCCCCACTAATCCTTAAAGGTCCTACAGGGGTAACGGCTGGATCAGTTGGCCTGACTGGCTAGGTACGAGCAAGAAGGAGAAATGACGGGTCTGGCTCCTTGGATCTTAACGGATCTTTGACCTGTTTGGAGGTGGAAGGTCAAAGCATACACAATGCCGGATTGGAAATGAAATGAGTAACAGAACCGAAAGACCCGGTGATGTTCCTGTTTGGCTAGCTGAGTTATTCAGAGACTCGTATAATGCTTTTTATGGGACAGATTATATTGAGGAGATACTTGAAGAGCAGCACACCGATGTCGATATGCGTCTTCTTGATTCTGATGGAAATATGCAGGAGGAGATTCAACACTTGCTCGCAGATCCTGATTGGGGGCTACGTCATCACTCGGAAATAGCATTTTTTGAGATTCGTGAGACACTCCAAAAGGCGGTAGACAAAAGTGGACTGAAGAAGGATTTTTTCCTTTCAGTACTTACTACAATAGATAATTTGCCTAAGAAAAAGCATGCAAGGATAAGGTTAGTTGATGATTTATGGACTTGTCTGGAAGAGCGTATAAAGGGGTTGAGGTTAAATGGTGTCAAAGAGCATGGATTCGATTATTTCGAATTGGAAGATTTATGCGGGGAACTGATTGCTAATGCTTTTACCAAAGTGAGGGTGAAATTCATCAACAAGGAGTATGAGAGAAATGTAGCTGGCCCAAGCGTGGCGTTTTGTGTTCAAGACGAATGGATAAAAACCCTCACTTTGGAAGCAATCCAAAAAAAAGCAGACAAGTACTATTCAAACCCCGAGGATCTTATACTGCTGGTTGAATTACAGAATGGCCCAACATCAGAAACCGGAGACATCCCTGGAATCATCGAAGCACTACAACACGAACCACCTGTTTTCAAAGAGGTTTGGATAGGATCTGGGTCCATGGGTGGAGCAGTGCGGGTTTGGCCGTCGTAGAGGGTGATTGTGCCGGGAAGACGAACTATGTCAACGGAGTGGGGTTATTTTATGGGGGAAAACAATTGATCTCACCTCCATTCAAGAAGCCACGGAAAACTTCGCGTGTGCTCGGCGAGATGGCTTCGGCTTGACCATTATCTCAACATCCCGCCCCAGTACATTCAGAAAACGGATAAGCCTCTCTAAAGAAAAACCGGCCAGTTTTCCCCTTAATAGGGCAGAGACTTTCGGTTGATCTATACTAAGCAGCTCAGCGGCTGCTTTCTGAGTCAGCTTTCTCCTGGAGATTATACTGCTGATATTGCGGGCAAGCTCAGCTTTAGCAATACGGTCTTCCGGTTCTGGAAGACCTAGATCGGCAAATACGTTTCCGCTGCTTTTTTCGTACTTAGTTTTTTCGTCTTTCATCTCTATTTCTCCAGCTCATTCTATGCCAAAACTGG
>QIFJ01000311.1 GCA_003229755.1 Pseudomonadota bacterium | reverse complement strand
CATTGAAATAAAACATTCCATTATTTTACAGGCGGTTGGAGCTGTGTGAAATTCATAAGACGAGACCGTCGGCGCATGATAAAATAAATAAAATAGAGAATTTTTAAAAAGTTGAAGTATTTTTTTATATTTGTGTATAATTAATTATGTTACCAATTAATTTATCTTAAGAAAGGAGAATATCGTGGAACAAGAAGATATGGATAAAATTAAACACGTTCTGGATGACGCCAGGAAAAAACTCGCAGATGTATATAAGAAGGGAAAGGGTGAAGCGGACAGGGTTACCAAGCTGGCACAGGTAAAAATTGAGATTGGATCTCTCAAGCGTCAGAGAAAAGACCTGTTCGAGGACCTGGGCGAAAATTTTTACAAGAACTACAAAAAGCCAACGGAAAAAGGGCAGGAAGACATCGCCGAGGTCGTGACGCATATAGCGGAAGTGGACAAGAGAATAGGGTCACTGAAACGTGAACTGAAGTCCTTCAGTAACGAGGGTAAGGCAATTCCAAAAAAGAGAGGACGGCCGCCGAAGGCCAAGGCTGAAGTGCCTAAACGCAGAGGAAGACCCCCCAAGGCCAAGGCTGAGGCTCCGAAGCGCAGCGGAAGGCCGCCAAAAGCAACAACAGAGGCTCCAAAGCGCAGAGGAAGGCCCCCAAAGGCAAAGGTCTCTTAATTCTGTTTTATTTGAAAAACACTGGAATATCCGATTTGAGCGAAAATTTAACACGGTTCGGAGTATCCATACCGCACAGCCTCCTGGCCAGTTTCGATTCACTTATCGACAAGAGCGGTTACGCTAACCGTTCTGAAGCCTTGAGGGACCTGATAAGAGATTATATTGTCGAGCGGGAGTGGGAGTCGGACGAGGAGACCATCGGCACTGTCACCCTTGTCTACGATCATCACATTCGGGAGGTCGCAGAAGCATTAACCCATATCCAGCATGAAATGGGGGATGCGATAGTTTCTGCCCTGCACGTACACCTTGACCATCATCTTTGTCTCGAAGTAATAGTAGCCAAGGGAAAGAGTTCGGAGATAAGGAAACTGGCCGACAGGCTCATAGGAACCAGAGGCGTAGTTCACGGGAAACTGACCTCTGCTACAGTTGGTAGGTCTTTCTGAAACAGGGCGGTTATATAACCGCCCTGTTTCAGTTTCTAATTCCTAGTTTCTGGTTTCTAGTAAAATCACGAATATTTTTTTCTTTATTTCTAGAAACTAGAAATCAGAAACCAGAAACTGCACGAAAAAAAGGCCACATAAGTGGCCTTTTTTATTGGCTGGTGGGCGATACTGGATTTGAACCAGTGACTTCTGCCGTGTGAAGGCAGCACTCTCCCGCTGAGTTAATCGCCCTGAAAGTAATTTTTCTTATGCGGTTTTTACATTGTTTTTGATCTACTAGAAACTAGAAATCAGAAACCAGAAACTGAAATTGCAAAGCTGATTCAGCTTTGCAATTTCCGCATGGGGATTTTGATAAACTCTACACACTCTTCGTTAAGTTCCTTTTCCTCTTCATCTGTTACAATTCCGCGGATATTCCTCAGGTCGGTTTCACCGAAATGCATCTTGATCGCTTCCTCCGCGAATTTTTTCCCCACATTATCAAAGTTCTTTTCAAAATAATCTGTCAGGACTTTCACGAAAGAGTCTCCTGCTGGAGTCTGACCGTCCTTTCTGCCCTGTCTTTTTGAATAATACCCGCCGGTTGGTACGATCCCTATCTCCCGGTCTCCGCACATTGGACAGGCGAGGCGCCCGGATTCCTTTTCGGATTCGAACTCCGACCTCCCTTCGAACCATCCTTCGAAAGTGTGGCTGTTCGTGCATTTAAGGTCAAAAATGATCATAAAATACTCCTGTATATCAAGTTAAACAAAAATATCCTGCTGTCAATGGTTTCCTTGCGCCTCAGTACTGAGACGCAAAGTTTCTAGTTTCTGATTTCTAGTTTCTAGTATTTACTAACAACCAACAAATAAGAACTAACAACCAGGTAATCATACACCCACTTCGACTTCGACCACGCACTTTGACTGCACTACACGCCCTTCGCCCTACGCCCTGCGCACTGTCTTGTTCCGTAGTGAAAACCGGATTTCGGGTTGAAAAGACACCAGGAATGGTTACCTTTATTTCGGGCATTTTCCCCGCGTTTGGAGGAGTAATATGGCTATTAACCTGGAAAAACTCACTATAAAAGCCGCTGAGGCACTTCAGGAGTCCCAGAGAGACGCTGAGAGCAGGGGACATCAGGAGATCGGCATAGAACACTGTCTTCTGGCTCTGATAAGACAGGAAGGGAGTATTGTATCCCCCATCATAGAGAAAGTGGGTGCCGACCCGGGCACGGTCTCAGGTTTACTCGAGAAGGAACTTGAGGGTCTGCCGCGCGTGTCGGGACTTAACCAGGCGTACATAAGCCCCGGTCTCAATAACCTCTTTAACGTTGCCCTGGATGAGGCTGAAGGGTTAAAGGATGAGTTCATAAGCACAGAGCACATGTTTCTGGCCATACTTTCCAGCGGCACCTCCAAGGCTGCCGGTATCCTTGGGGGATCTCATATCACCCGGGAAAAGGTACTCGAAGCCTTAAGAAGCGTCAGGGGAAGCCACAGGGTTACAGATCAGAATCCGGAGGAAAGGTACCAGGCGCTTCTCAAATACGGCCGTGATCTTACCGACCTTGCCAGAACGGGAAAGCTTGACCCGGTTATAGGACGTGATGACGAAATAAGAAGGGTTGTTCAGGTCCTCTCGAGAAGAACCAAAAATAACCCTGTGCTGATCGGTGAACCCGGAGTCGGGAAAACGGCGATCGCTGAGGGGCTTGCCCAGAGAATAGCA
>QIFJ01000185.1 GCA_003229755.1 Pseudomonadota bacterium | reverse complement strand
TTTCGAGGGTGCCGCATCCCTCAATGAATTCAGGGAGACGATTCCCACCAGGCTGCCCCCCTCCAGCACAGGCACATGTCTGACCCCCTGCCGCTTCATCATTTTCTGGACGTCAACAACAAGATCGTCCGGAGCAGCGGTTACCACGGCCTTCGTCATGTAATCGTGGGCATACATTTTTTCCCTCCCTTTACACCGGTTCAAGCGCCGAGAGCAGCCGTACTGCGACGTGGGGTTCAACTGTTTATTGGGCGCGGTCCCAAGACCCACGACCCATGTCCCAGGTTAACTGATCCAAGATCGTAATGAGTGATGCGTGATGAGTAGAACCAGGCTTTAGGCGCTGGGCGCTAGGCTATAGGTTTCAAACAAAACTATCAACTGATAACCAACAACTATCAGCTGTTTTGATCTAATTATTACTGACGCTTTAATACTCTAATTTCGAATTTCCAATATCCAAATTCCAAATTCCAATGCTCTAATATCCAATTTCTTATGATCTAATGCTCTATGCCCAATCTTAAAAAGAAAGTTATCAAGCGCACCCTGGAGTGTCAACGCCAACCCTCAGTTTACGTTAACGTAAAGCTTCTGCCCGTCAATCACTAAAACAGACTGTACAATCAACGGGATAGAGGGATTACCCTTGACAGGCCAACATCAAATAGCGTAACTGTATAAGACCTTTTTCCAGGGGAATAAAACCACGTTTTACAATTTAATACGACGGGGATCATATTATTGCCGATTCTTGAGCTCAAAGAAATCTACCTGCACTTCGGCGGTATCATGGCACTTAACGGAGTCGGTTTTGGCGTTCGCGAGGGTGAGATTTTCGCCATAATCGGGCCGAACGGTGCGGGAAAGACCAGTATCTTCAATTGCATATCCGGACTCTACCAACAGGACAGGGGCAGTATCACCTTCAAAAGGAGAGAGATATCGAAATTATCGCCCCACAGGCGAGCCCGCCTCGGGATCTCCCGCACGTTCCAGAACATAGAACTCTTCCGCGGCATGACGGTTCTCGACAACCTGATGCTGGGGCGTCACATCCATATGAGAACCGAGCTGTTGACCGGCGGATTCTTCTTCGGAATGGCCAGGAATGAGGAGATAAGGCATCGCGAGATCATGGAAGAGATCATCGACTTTCTGGAGATACAGAACATTCGAAAGAAACTGGTGGGCACACTCCCCTACGGACTCCAGAAGAGGGTTGAACTTGGAAGAGCCCTTGCTCTGGATCCTGAGGTGCTTCTTCTCGACGAACCCATGGCCGGCATGAATGTAGAGGAGACGGAAGATATGGCAAGGTTCATTCTGGATATTAACGAGGAAAGGGACATAACGGTGGTCCTGATAGAGCACGACATGGGAGTCGTGATGGACATCTCCGACCGCATCTGCGCCCTCGACTTCGGCATAAAAATATCTGAAGGACGGCCCGAAGAGATCCAGTCTGATCCTACGGTCATCTCCGCCTATCTTGGGGAGACCGAGGATCACGAGATCCAGTAAGAGTGATAAATATGAGTCAACTGGCAAACAACATCGAGATAAGCTCACAGGATACGCTGCCAAGGCTGCTGCTCCGGAACGCGAGGCGCTACGGCAACAGCAGGGTAGCCTTGAGGGAGAAAGAGTTCGGCATCTGGCAGTCTTTTGCATGGAGCGACTACCTGGATCACGTGAAGTACTTCTGCCTGGGAATGGTTAGCCTTGGACTTGAAAAAAGTGACAAGATAGCGATCATCGGCGACAACCGTCCCGAGTGGGTTTTTGCGGAGCTGGCCGCCCAGTGCGCAGGAGCCGTTCCACTGGGTATCTATCAGGACTCCACTTCAAAGGAAGTAGGCTACACTATCGATCACTCCGACGCCCTGTTCGTTGTTGCCGAGGACCAGGAGCAGGTGGACAAGATCCTGGAGCTCAAGGAGGAAATACCAAAGGTAAAAAAAGTTATCTATACCGATCCCAAGGGGATGAGGAATTACGATGATCCCATGCTCCTCGACTTCAGACAAGTGGAGGATATGGGCATGGACCTTGACGCAAGGAATCCGGATCTTTTTGTGAATATGTTAAAGGCAGTCAAGGGAGATGACCTTGCCATTATTAACTACACGTCCGGGACAACGGGCCTTCCCAAAGGATCCCTGCTCACCCACACCAATTTACTGAAGATGGCCAGCAACCTCATAAAGGTGGATCCCAAGTTTCTTAACGATGAATTCGTTTCCTTTCTGCCCCTGCCATGGATCGGTGAACAGATGATGAGCCTTGCCAGCGCTCTTCTGGTCGGATTCACGGTTAATTTCCCTGAGGAGCCGGAGACGGTTCAGGCAGACATGCGTGAGATCGGGCCCAACGTCATGTTTTCACCGCCGCGGATCTGGGAGAACCTGGCTGCGTCGGTTCAGGTCCGGGTAATGGATGCCACCCCTCTGAAGCGGTTTATTTTCAACAAAGCGATGCCCATAGGGTACAGGATGGCCGACTGCAGGTTCGAAAAGAGGGAGCCTTCACTCGGGCTCAAGTTTCAGTATTTGATGGCCTATCTGGGTGCATTCAGATCGCTGAAGGATCGTCTTGGTTTCTCAAAGCTACGGTCCGCCTCCACCGGCGGAGCTGCACTGGGGCCTGACACATTCCGTTTCTTCCACGCTCTTGGCGTGAACCTGAAACAGATCTACGGTCAGACAGAGATCTCGGGCATCTCCTGCATCCATCTTGACGGCGACATCAATTTCGACTCCGTTGGCAAACCGATCCCCGAGAGGATCTCGGATGAGGGTGAAATACTCTCGAAAAGCCCCAGCGTTTTTCAGGGCTACTACAAGGACGAGGATTCAACAGCTGCAACATTAAAAGACGGGTGGCTTCACTCAGGCGACGCCGGGCACATTACAGATGACGGGCATCTTGTGGTTATAGATCGCCTAAAAGACGTGATGTCCATGTCGGACGGAACTCGTTTCTCACCCCAGTTCATCGAGAACAAACTCAAATTCTCCCCCTATATTAAGGAGGCTGTCGTCATAGGTGACCAGCTGCCCTTTATCACCGCGATAATAAACATCGATATGGACATTGTGGGAAAGTGGGCCGAGAATAACAGGACAAGTTACACAACCTACACTGACCTCTCTTCCAAAGTTGAAGTCTATGACATGATCGAGGTCGAGGCTCGCAAGATCAACAGGGACCTTTACAAGATCAACAAAGTCTCCATTATTAAGAAGTTCGTGCTCCTCTATAAGGAACTCGATGCCGATGACGACGAGCTTACAAGGACCCAGAAGGTCAGGCGCGGGTTTATCGGAGAAAGGTATAAGGAAGTCATAGATGCGATGTACACTGATGCCGAAGCTGTCCCCATAGACACAGAGATAAAATTCCAGGACGGACGTACAAGCCGGATAAAGACCACGGTAATGATACGCACACTGTCAGTCGAGGAGGCGGGTGCCTGATGCAGGAAGTCTGGTTCTTTCTGCAGTTGATCGTACAAGGCCTGGCAATAGGCAGCGTCTACGGTCTTGTGGCCCTGGGCTTCGTTCTGATCTACAAGGCATCTTCAGTGATAAACTTTGCTCAGGGTGAGCTCCTCATGGTGGGCGCATATGTGTCTCTCGCTCTCATGACAAAACTTCAATTCCCTTTCTGGGCCGGATTTCTGGTAACGATGGTCATATCCGCTCTGCTTGCCCTTTCCATCGAGAGATTCATACTTCGTCCCATGATCGGTGAACCGGTCATCTCCATAATAATGGTGACCATAGGCCTCGCGCTGGTCCTCAAGGCAGTTGTGGCCGTATTTTTCGGGACCCAGATAATGGTTTTTCCTGAAATTTTCCCTCAGACACCGGTTTGGATCGGAGAGATAGTAGTTTCGCAGGTCTACATCTATACTTTTATCGCATCCATGGCTCTCTTCGTCATATTCGCCCTTTTCTTCAAGTACTCCCGTCTGGGGGTAGCCATGCGGGCGACGGCCAACAGCAACCAGGTCGCCCAGTCCATGGGTATCAGCGTAAAGAGGATTTTCGCCATTTCCTGGTGCGTAGCGGCAATAGTATCTGCTATCGGCGGCATACTCATCGGCAACATAAATGGCGTCAACATAACACTTGCCACGGTTGGTCTGAAGGTCTTCCCCGTCGTCATCCTCGGAGGCCTGGACAGCATTCCCGGCGCTGTCCTTGGAGGTCTCATTATCGGAGTCCTCGAAAACCTCTCCGGCGGTTATCTTGATCACTTCTTCGGCGGAGGAGTCAAGGAGGTAGCTCCTTTTGTGATACTGGTGATCATCCTTATGATAAAACCCTACGGTCTTTTCGGCACTGAAGAGATAGAGAGAGTCTGAAAATATGCAAAAGTGCGGTATATTTCACCAGACTTACAAAGATGATATGGCGATCTTCCAGACGCCCTTTATCAAGTTCTGGATGGCGGGCCTGTTCATATTGCTGTTGGTTTTCCCATTCATATCGAAACCTCTGGGCTCAATTCTCAATACCAATATTCTTTACATGGCCAATCTGATCGGTATCTACATTATCGGTGCCCATGGCCTGAATATCCTCACTGGCTACACAGGCCAGATCTCATTGGGACATGGCGCGTTCATGGGTGTGGGGGCCTACACTTCAGCCATCCTGACGGTAAAGGCCGGCGTGCCTTTCTGGATAGCGCTTCCCCTTGCCGGTGTTGTGACGGCTCTCATCGGTATGGTTTTCGGTATTCCAT
>QIFJ01000166.1 GCA_003229755.1 Pseudomonadota bacterium | reverse complement strand
CCCCTTGATTTTATTGTGAGAATTGCCAGTTCAGTGGGATTATAAGTTTCGCTGGTAGAAAAGTAAAGATGGTAGACGCATCACTTCCCTAGCTTCTGCGTAGGCATTAAATAATGTCGGTTGGTCACATCTTGGTCACAATCAACAAGGAAGAGTTTACAGTTGATAGCTTAACCCCTTGATTTCACGATTGCCGAGGGGCCACGCCGATGGCGTGGTAAACTTCATTGAACCGCCGACACGAGGATTTTCAGTTCTCGTGTCCCTACGAAGGCCCCTGAATCAGGGGCCTTGCTATTCTAAATATCAGCAGGTGACCGATTGCCAGGTACTGAAAACACTTAGCTTGGATCAGAAATAATGTAAAAATGCGTCCGGAGCAAAGAGGAAGACACATCGCTTGGTTCATTGGTCTCGACTATCCGAGATTGCCACGTCGCTATTTCATCGCTCCTCGCAATGACTTCGCATTTTCCAAACCCCAGGATCCTAATCCCTGATTCTCTCTGTGGCACTCTGTGGTAAAGGTTTTTATCAATCCCCAATTTTCTTCATAAGCCACGCCATGTTGCTGCCGAGGTTCTGCATGGTCTGCATCCCCTCGTCGTCGCCCTCCACGTCCCCCGGATGCAGGCCCATCCCGAAGTTCCAGTAGGAGGAACCCGGAACGATCATCTGACTGATGAAGAAGAAGTGGTTGATGCCGTCAAAGGTGGTGACTGCACCGCCTCTTCGGACCGCCACCACCGCGGCCCCGACCTTCCGGGCGAACATGTGCCCGTTGGCGATGGCCACCATGCCCGAGCGATCAATGAGCGCCTTGGTCTCGGTGGACATGGTTGCGAAGTAGGTGGGGGAAGCGAGGATGATGCCGTCGGCTTCATCCATCTTTTCTATGCACTCGTTAATGTCATCGTTCCTGACATTGCACAGCCGGTCCTTGTTCTCGAAGCATTTGAAACAGGCGATGCATCCTTTGATCTTCATTCCAGCCATCTGTACAAGCTCAGTGTCGATCCCTTCCTTTTCCAACTCCTCGAAGACCTTGTTGACCAGGATGGCGGTATTCCCGTCCTTGCGTGCGCTTCCGTTAAAAGCTGTGACCTTCATTTTTATCTCCTTTCGAACAGTAGATGTCGTATGAATCCCCCAAACATATTATGGAACAGATTCGCTCTCGAATTCAACAGCAGCTTTCGCGACAAGGAAAGGACCCGTCTTGGTCCAAGGCTTCGGCGCGGCCAACCTGGAGGAGCGCGGCAATCCCGGGAAAAGCCGTAACCGCAGAGGACAAAAGCTTGGACCACAGTGTGACCACTTCAAGGTCACCCCACAGGGTTTCACAGGGGAGGATCTGGTTTCACGCAAAGCCGCCAAGCTCGCAAAGAAGAGCGCATGCCCCTCACCAAAGCAGGTTGAGACCTGGCTGACATGGACCAAAGTTCACTTTTATCCATGTCAGCCAGGCACAACAGCGGATTTCCTGGAAATCCCTCTCCCTCGGGAGAGGTCTGGTGAGGGGGATACAATATCTGTTGAGAAGACGCGCTTCTGATCCGCTGGATAACTCCTTTCTGTTCTCTCCGGAACAACAAAAGGATAATATAGATGCTCTCCTTTTTTCAAAGACCAGGTAACGTATATTCTCTACTATCTGGATCTTGGATTCACAACCGCAGTGACAACCGCGCAGTCATCGCGAGCTGAATGGCGGGCGAAGCGATCTCAGTCATACGAGACCGCCGCGGTCGCTGCGCTTCATGGGATTGCTTCGTCGGCCATCACGCCAGAGGCGTGACTCGCAATGACTGCGTTTTCTTTTGGATTTTGGATCTTGGATCTTGGATTGAAACCTTGAACCTTAAACCTTAAAACATAGACAGGGATATAGTAGAGTAATCAACATGGAAAAAGCGCGGTTGATCTTCGAAAAGCAGCTCGCCCACGTGGTGCTCCTGGGCATTCTGCTGTTTCTTCTGTCTCTGGCCTCGAGGCTGCCTGGATTCCGGGAGGGTGAATTCATGGCCCTGACGACAAGGACCTGGTTCCTGCTTTCGGTGGCCAATGCCGTTCTACATCAGGTTTACGTCTGGTTCTGCTGGAGGGTACAGCTTCATCTGTCCCTGATGACCAGAGTCTTTGGCCGGTTTGCCTTTAAGATTTATGCCGTTGGTTTCGGGATAATGATCGTCCTGAGACCCATCCTCATCACCGGTCTTGCCGTCTCCAACCGGAATACACTGCACGCCAATCCCGTCATTATGCGGGCCGCTGCCGTCATTCTGCTGGTTCCGGCGATCTACCTTATTTATTCCATCGTGAAGTACTTCGGCTTCACCCGGGCCCTGGGTATCGATCACTTTGATGAGTCATACAGATCTCTGACTCTGGTCAGGGAAGGGATCTTCAGGTTCACCCCCAACGGCATGTACGTCTTCGGATTCTTCACTCTCTGGGCCCCGGCCATCTTTTTTTCTTCCGTCGCCGCCGTGTCACTCGCCGCCTTCAGCCATCTGTACATCTGGGTTCACTACTACTGCACGGAAAAGCCGGATATGGTGCGCATTTATTAGAAAAACACCTCGCCTTTACTGATGACCTCGACAAAATGGGATCGCCGCGCTCCCGATGGTCGCTCGCGATGACAGCAATTGCTCACAACTATTAGTGAAGAGACGTTCGGAGCAAAGCGGAGCGAAGCCTGATTTTGAGAGAACTGGGTGAGCGATGATTTGACTGCGAACGGCTCTTCGGTTATATTCTTAACTTCCGGGTTCGGGCGCGGACTCGGGTTCGTCCACGGGTTTTCTAGACACCAGACACTAGACACTAGACACTGGTTCTCTCCCCTTTACCTTCCCATTGCAATTCATTACAGTATTTA
>QIFJ01000054.1 GCA_003229755.1 Pseudomonadota bacterium | reverse complement strand
CCGTAATGATCGCCAGTGCCATGGGAGAGACTCCAAGGTTTATCACAATGATAAAGATCGCGGGGCAGTTGCACGATTTCGGAAAGATCGGAATAGCGGAGACTATTCTCAGCAAAGAGGGCAAACTCGATCCTGAGGAGAGAAGTGTCATGAACGAGCACCCCGCTCTTGGAGCTCAGATATTGAGCAGGTTCAAGTCTTTTTCCGAGTTTGTACCAGGCATTCGGCATCATCACGAGAGATACGACGGCAGTGGTTATCCTGATAATCTTTCCGGTGATAAGATCCCGCTGATAGGCCGGATTATCGCTGTTGCGGATGCATTCGATGCCATGACCACCAGCCGTCCTTATCGGGATAGTCTGAGTAGCGAAAAAGCAATGGCTGAGATCCAGGCCAATGCAGGAGAACAGTTTGATCCCATGGTAGTTAGGGCTTTTGTCCATGGTCTCGAGGCAAGGTTGAAGAACTCGTAAAAAGTCCATCCATGACTTTATACGACCCTATCAACACCAAAAGAGGGTAAGAGATGACGAAGCTGCTGATAGTGGACGACGAAGACAATATTCGTCACCTTCTGCGGGTAGCCTTTGAAGATGAGTTTGAGGTGGAAGTGGCGGTGGATGGTGTTGAGGCTTTTGAGAAAGCTCTCAAATGGAGTCCTGACCTTATCGTATCTGATATCATGATGCCAAAACTAGACGGGTATGGTTTATACCGTAAGCTCAAAGCGAGACCTGAAACCTCGTCGATCCCCTTTGTATTCCTATCCGCCAAAAAGGATGTAGAAGAAAAAGTCGTCGGGCTCGAAATGGGCGCGGACGATTACATTACGAAACCTTTCAGTATCAAGGAGCTGAAGGCGAAGATCAAGTCGATCCTCAGGAAATTCGATGAAATGCGGGATCGGGGCAGCCTTGAAGGCAGCCTGAAAGAAGTGGATCTTGTGGAAGTGATCCAACTCATAGAGATGGGCAGAAAGACAGGAATGCTGGTTCTGGAAACGAATATTTACACCGGTCACCTGTACTTCAGGCAGGGTGAGCCAATCTATGCCCGGGCCGGAAAGTGGTCCGCCATAGATGCCTTTTTCACCATGTTCTCCTGGCGGGACGGCAGGTTCAGGTTCACGCAGCAACCCCTGGAGATGAATGAGAACATTGACGTGAACAGGGGACAGGAACTCCTGATGGAAGGCGTACGACTGATGGATGAGATGGAGGAAGCACTTCGTCACATACCCTCTTTCGATACCGAGTTGATTGTTGTTTCAGGGAAAAGCATTCCGGAAGGTGAAGCCGGAGATCTCCTTGAAAGTTTCCGAAATGGAGAAGTCATAAAGCGGGTGGTGGTAAATTCTGATATGCCCCCTTACCGTATCTACCCCCTGGTGGCTGATGCGCTGAATTCCGGACATCTGGAAGTTGCCTCCAGCAAATCAGATCAGCTGGAGGTACTCAGACGTCTGAAAACTTCCCTGGAGGCGCAATGAACGATCAGGAGAAATTCATCCGTTATCTGCTTCTTTCCCCCTCCAGTTCCATAAGGCAGGATTTTATTGGAGCTGTTTTCGAGACATTTGAACTTTCTCCCCGGGGCAGGGGAGAAAAGGTCACCTTTTTTTCCGACTCAGATGACACCCTTGAAATAGTAGGTATAGGGGAACCCGGCAGCCTGGAGGCGATGGGTCGAAAGCTTTTCGAGCGTAATGTAAAAGTCGATGGTATCCTGGCCCTGCTGCCTTCAGGAGATACTGATTCGCTGGAGCAGGCACAATCACTGGCCCGATGGATTAGAGAGTCGGAGCAGAATATTCCCATGAGAACATGGGTTTTTGAGGATCAGTCAGAAATAGACAAAGAAACTGCAAAAAAGGTACTCCTGGCCCTCATGGCAGATCATGAAGAAGTTCTTAAAGCAAACCAATAAAATAGTTCCAGGTTCCAGGTTCCAGGTTCCAAGTAAAATCATTTATATAAAAGTAAGCTTGGAACGTGGAACATGGAACATGGAACTATAACGGATTCGCTTTCCGCGGAGATAAAAAGCCATGGATGGACTTTTTACGACCCTGTCAAAGCTAACAGGATAAAGAAATGGATACGGGTTTTATCGCTTACATAGACCTGCCCGATGCAGAAGGGGCTGCACGGCTGGCAAAAATTGTCCGTGATCTTGGCGGTGATGTGCACCTGGGCGCGGCTGATGAGGTTACTCCGGAACTTGTGATAGCGACACCAGGGCGGATTGAGAAGCTTGGAAAGCATAACGTCTGGGAGAATGACACGCCCGCCATCCTCGTCTGGGCGGATGAGAAAAGTTCGGTTGTCAGATCGATCCTTAAACTGGGGGTCAAGTATCTGATCGATCCGTCTGATGACAATAGTGAAATAAAGGAGATAATCCAGACGACGGTTCATGATTTCAGGATAAACCAGTCGAGGATCGATGATTATCAAGGGATGGAGGAGCGGTACAGAGAAATTTCCACGATCGTTCGCCTGAGTCTGGAGATCGGGATGGAGCTGAATGTGGACAATGTCCTGGAGATGATCGTACAGCAGATCTACCAGGACCTGGGTTACGAGATAGTGTCCATCATGCTCTTTGAGGAGGACGGCAGACACCTCACAATAAAAGCGGCGAGGGGTCTTGGTGAGAAGATAATCTCTTCGGCAAAAGTTGAGGTTGGCAAGGGGGTTTCCGGTCTTGTCGCCAAGACCGGAGAGCCTCTCCTGATAAAGGATATAGAGAGGGATGAACGATTCCAGAAGCTCAAGAGTCACGGCCGATACTCTTCGAAATCACTTATATGTGTTCCACTCAAGGTGAGCGACAGAGTTATCGGTGTCCTGAACGGGAACAACAAGAAGGCCAGGGAGGAATTGAGCAC
>QIFJ01000112.1 GCA_003229755.1 Pseudomonadota bacterium | reverse complement strand
TTGGGAACCTATAAAAGAAACATGGCCTTCGCCACAGAGGAGACCATGTGGAGGGACGTCATCCTCAAGGATAAAAAATCCGTGCGTGGATACAACAACCTGGGAATCTATTACGAGCAGCAAAAGGACTTCGACAAGGCCATCAAATTCTACCAGAGAACCGTGAAACTGGCTCCCATGTTCCCAAACCCCTACATCAATCTGGGCAACGTCTACCACAAGAAGAAGCAGTATGACCTGGCCACAAAATACATGAAGCGGGCTATCCGGCTTGATCCCAAATCGGCTCTTGCCAACTACAACCTCGGCAACATCCTCAGGGAGGCCGGCAAAACTGATGAGGCCATCGCGGCCTACACCCAGGCTCTGAAATTGAATCCCCGTTATATCGAGGCGGCCAACAACCTCGCGAACATCTTTTTCAAGAAGAGGGAATTCCCGCAGGCTATTGAATACTACCGCAAGGCCCTGTTTATTGACCCGACATTCGCCATGTCCTATTACAATATAGGGCTGGCTTATGAAAACCTGCGCCAATACGACAAGGCCAGAGAAGCTATCGAGAAATTTCTCCGGTACTGGACAGGGGATTCAAAATATACTCAGATTGCGAGGAGAAAGATCAAGACATACCCGGCGAAACAGTAGGGCATGGAGAACCGATTCGAATCAGGACCGCGTTGAAACAGATCCCGGTTCTCTATAGGGCAGAACCAATCGAATCAGGCCCAGACCGGCAATGAGAGCAGGCACCGTCGTTGGCAGGTAGGTCCTGTGCTCGTAGACCAGATCCAGGGGGAGGAAAGAGGATTCGAGAAAGATGGTGCCCAGGAACCAGAGTGCCGCAAGAGACCAGACAGCGCCTTTCCGCAATCTGAGAACAGAAAGAAAGATGATCACCAGCAAACCGGCTGCCGCGAGACCGGTGGACCAGGGATGCAAAATACCGGTGGAAATGGCAGGGTCCCAGTCGATGGCCATCCGACTGGGCAGCGGGAAGAGCAGGAGAGAAAGGTAAAGGAAGATGATGCGCGGCTGGGTAAGCACCCTCTGGGCCATGGAGAACTCCCTCAGTTCATACCCTTTACCTATCTCTCCACCCCCGGCATAAATGTGCCACAGTAAAATCACATAGATAAAGATCCCGGCTGCGATAAAAAAAATGTGCTTCCCCTTGATCTCCCGACCCCCCCGGAAGCCGCCTCTGATAACAATTTCCAGAAGAAGGATGGAAAAAGGGAAAACCGCGGCGTTTTCCTTGGTTCCCAGAGCCAGAAGAAAGGCAGCGGCACAGCCTGACCAGAGAACGAAGGATGTCACACCGGATGCCTTCCTCGCTTTTAGGAAACATAATACGCCCGCGAGGAAAAACAGAGTCATCATGCTCGTCATTCTCTGGACAATATAAGTTACCGCCTGCGTGTGGATCGGATGGAGCCCCCAGATAGCGGCTCCCAGAAAAGAGGCTCTAAAGGCCTGGGAATCATGAACACCCAGCTGGCGGAACAGCGACCGGCCGATGGCCAGGACAAGGAGAGTGTTCACAAGATGGATCAGGATGTTGACAGCCCTCCAGCCTCCGGGGTTGATCCCGAAGGCCCGGTAGGAGAGAACGAAGGATAGCTGGGCGAGCGGCCTTCTCTCTGATCGGGGCGCCTTGGTAAGAGCCTCTTGCCAGGCCTTCCACGTCCACCCCTTGACTCTGATCCCCGGATTGTCCAGTATGGCAATAGTGTCGTCGTACTGGAAAGGGAAAGTGAGAGCCGGGAGATATACGGCAAGAATGCCCGCAATGATGATTAGAAATAACAGAGAAGCGAGCAACCTGTTTTTTTTATAGTATTTTGCGGGCATCAGTTCCATGTTGTTTAACGATCCATTATGAGCGGAGTTTACACGAAAGTGGCCTTTTTTTCGAGCGGGAAGCCGGCCTTGCGTGACACAGTGGGGTGGAGCTCCCTGTTATCCGTTTTAATCCTTTTTACCATTCTCGGTTATTGGCGGAACATGGATTATCGATCGGAGGTCACCCTCTGGACATCCGCGGTGCGCACGGACCCTGGAAACCCGCGGGCGTACCTCGGTCTCGGGACCTCAGCTCTTCGCGCCGGCAATTACACCCTGGCCGAAAGGTCGCTGCTCAGAGCCATGAAGTTGTCTCACCGGGGAAGAGACGTGACACTCGAATCCCTGAACAACCTCGCTGTCCTGGAAAAACGGCGGGGCAACACTACACAGTCCACAGCCTATTTCAGGGAAATCCTGCGTCTCGCACCTGACCACCCCCCATCCCTGTACAACCTGTCGCTTCTTCTCATCAAAGGCTGGCCCCCTGGCAGCCCCGAGTTCGAGGAGGGCTTCAGCCTTGCCGGCCGCCTTCAAACTATCCTCCCCCAACAGGACCTCAGGATGCTTACCCTTCTCGCAACGCGATCCATTCTGAAAGGCCGGACGGATCAGGCTTTTCGATATCTGCGGCAGATGGGATCGGCAGGGCTGGATTCTCCCGGAATCGTCGAGCTATGGGGGGATCTGCTGGCTGCAGCTGACCCCTCACTTCACGATGCAGTGCTTCGGGTCTACCAGTCTCTGGGGAGGGATCCTGGTGATCTGGTCGCCCGCGCGGCATCAACCCTGAGATTGAAGGGCAGGGAAGATGACGCTGATCGTCTCATTCAGCGATCATTAGAATTATCTCAGTGAAACCTGATAATACCACCATCCAGAATCCGCACGATATCACGACCGGCCACTCATCCTCATCCCGTTTCTGAAAATCCAGACGCCGGTTTTCCCTTGTCCCGTTCACCTTCATTAGGGTGGATGACAGTCACTTTCTCCGTCATCCCGGACACTACCGCCTCCAGGGCCTCTTTCCTCTTCCTGGCATCGATCTCTAAGTTGATCATTTCCT
>QIFJ01000147.1 GCA_003229755.1 Pseudomonadota bacterium | reverse complement strand
GGCACGAGGTGACGATATACGAAGCGCTCCACAAGCCTGGCGGTGTCCTTGTATATGGCATACCGGAGTTCAGGCTCCCCAAGGAGATCGTATACTACGAGATCGAGAACCTGGAAAAGATGGGGGTGAGGATCATCTACAACATGGTGATCGGAAAAACGCTGACCGTAATGGAGCTCCTGGAAAAAGAAGGCTACGATACTGTCTTCCTGGGAGTTGGCGCAGGACTTCCGTGGTTCATGGATATCCCCGGCGAGAACCTAAACGGTGTTTATTCTGCCAACGAGTACCTGACCAGGGCGAACCTGATGAAGGCCTATCTCTTTCCCAAGTACGACACACCGCTTGCCACGGGCAAGAAAGTGGCTGTTATCGGGGGTGGTAATGTGGCCATGGACGCAGCCAGGACTGCTCTCAGGATGGGTGCGAAGGAAGTTACCGTTGTCTACAGGCGTTCGAGAAACGAGATGCCTGCAAGGATAGAGGAGATACACCACGCGGAGGAGGAGGGAATAATTTTCGAGTTGCTCACAAATCCGGTCAGGATAATCGGTAACGACGATGGCTGGGTTACCGGCATGGAGTGTGTCAGGATGGAACTTGGTGAACCTGATGATTCAGGCCGCCGCAGGCCTATTCCCATCAAGGGTTCCGAGTTCATCGTTGATGCCGATACAGTGATCGTTTCAGTTGGAACCGGCGCAAATCCCCTTCTGACCAAATCCACACCCGGTCTTAAGCTGAACAAGTGGGATTACGTGCAGATCAATGAAAAGACGGGTGAAACCAGCATTCCGGGAGTATTTGCCGGCGGCGATATCGTGCGCGGTGCCGCAACAGTCATTCTCGCGATGGGAGACGGCAGAGTCGCCTCAAGAGCTATGCATGCATATATAATGGGTGAGGAACTCATATTCGAGGAAGAAGAAAACGAGGAAAAGTAATGGGCGCAGAAGGGCAGCTGAAAGCTACCCTCAAAGAGATAAGCGAACCTGTCAAGGCCGAGTTTGATGCCCTTGAGAGGCATTTTAAAGACTATCTGAGAACAGACGTTCCGGTTATTGACAGTATATTCCAGCACCTCCTGGATGGAGGAGGAAAGAGATTTCGCCCCCTTCTGGTTCTCCTTGTAGCAACCTGCAAAAAAAACGCCTCGCCCGAAGATATAAACCGCCTTGCGGTGGCTGTGGAGTTCATCCACACCGCAACGCTGCTCCATGATGATGTTGTCGACCAGTCAGATGTGCGCAGAGGCAACAGGGTCGCTCACCACATCTGGGGTGCTGAGCCTAGCGTTCTGGCTGGC
Organism: Pseudomonadota bacterium; assembly: GCA_003229755.1. Lineage (GTDB taxonomy): Bacteria > BMS3Abin14 > BMS3Abin14 > BMS3Abin14 > BMS3Abin14 > SZUA-178. The sequence continues at coordinate 1,626 of QIFJ01000147.1, read as the reverse complement.
GATTACCTGTATTCAAGGGCCTTTTCCATACTTGTTGAAATTGGAAACCTGGGCATACTCCAGGCAATATCTACTGCCACCACATCCATGGCCAGGGGAGAAGTGCTCCAGCTTCTCCGTTCCTACAGCACGGCTACTACTGTAGAAGAGTATGTAGAGGTAATTACGGGCAAAACAGCAAGTCTGATCGCAGGCTCATGCCGGGCTGCCGGCTACCTTGCGAATTTCGACGATGATGTTCTCAAAGCTCTGGAACATTACGGGTTGAACCTTGGGCTGTCGTTTCAGATCGTCGATGATCTCCTGGATTACACTGCGGAAAGGGGGGTTTTCGGCAAAACCGCGGGAAAAGATTTTCTCGAGGGCAAGGTAACACTTCCGGTGATCCTCCTCCTGGAAACACTTGGCAGCGGCAGCAGGCGTAAGGTGGCGGATATCTTCCTGAAGGAAACTCCCGATCCGGACGATTTCGAAAAAGTGCGCGAAATGATGAATCAAGAGGGAGTGTTCGACAAAATCAGGGAAATCGCAAAGCAGTATTCTGATACAGCGAGTGCTGCACTTGCGATTTCCCCCGAATCTGACTCCAGGACAAGCCTCGAGGCCATGGCCCAATATGTGGTTTACAGACGGACCTAGGATCGTTGATGACCACACCCAGGCACCCGTTGGTGGAACTTGCACAAAGAACAATTGAAGAGTTTGTCAGGTCGGGCAGAAAGCCACGGGCCCCGGAAGGCTACAGGGGTGGTCCGCCTTCCGGTGTCTTCGTCAGCTTGAAAAAATCCGGCAAGCTTCGAGGGTGCATAGGCACTATCACACCTGCTACTGAAAACCTCGCTCAGGAAGTCATTGAAAACGCGATCAGTGCTGCGGTGCGGGATTCCCGTTTCCCTCCTGTTTCGGACGAGGAGCTCGATGACCTGGAAGTAACAGTAGATGTTCTCACCGAGCCGGAGCCGGTCCAGGATGAATCCTCCCTGGACGAAAAAAGGTATGGGATCATTGTCAAGAGCGGCGGCAAAAGAGGGGTTCTGCTTCCTGACCTCTCCGGGGTGGACAGTGTCGAAAAGCAGCTCGAAATTGTCAGGAGGAAGGCCGGTATTGGTAATGAGGAGAACTTTGAGATCTACCGCTTCGAGGTGAAACGATACAGATGATTAGTTCAGAACCCATAGGAGAGAACCTGTTCAACCTCCTGATCGTGGACGATGAGGAGAGTGTAAGGGACTCTCTTGAACTCCTCCTCGAGGAGAGCTACAGGATGTACAAGGCAGCCGACGGCAAGGAGGCTCTTGCCAGGATCAAGGACCTTGATGTGGATCTCGTAATTCTGGATGTAACCATGCCCGGGATGGACGGAATGGAGACCTTAAGCCGCATTATGGAGCTTCCGGCCCCTCCGGAGGTTGTCATGCTGTCTGCGACAGATAGCGCCAGATTGGGGATACGGGCCGTCAAGGAAGGAGCCTACGATTATCTGGCAAAACCGTTCGATAAAGAGGAACTCAAAGAGATAATAAAAAGGGCGCTGGAAAGAAGAAGCCTTGAACGGGAAGTAAGCTTCCTCAGGACGGAGGTTGAAAAGCTCGGCGGGTTCGGTGATATTGTGGGCAGGTCCCCCAT
>QIFJ01000156.1 GCA_003229755.1 Pseudomonadota bacterium | reverse complement strand
CCTTCGGTTTGAGCCCGATCCCGTCAAGTGTGTCTTTTAAAACGTCCAGTATCGGGAAGTTCCCGCACCCGGGACACCAGGAGATCTCTATTTTTCCCATATCGAATTTATTTTTAGACATTTTATGCGCCTCTTTACTCAGCTCTCAACTTCCTCTCCCCTGGTGGGAGAGGACCGAGGAGAGGGGGATATTTTAGCACCCGTTTCCAGTTTCTGATTCCTGGTTTCTAGTAATCCCATGCCGGCTTGCAGCCGGTGTTCCGGGTCCCAAGACTCATGTCCCATGAGAAGTCATCGCGAGTCACGCCTGTGGCGTGACGAAGCGACCCTGCGGTTCGTTCGAAACAGGATTGCTTCGTCATTCCTCGATAGGCGAAATTCCTCGCAATGACTGACTTAAAACCCTCCTGCCTTCTGCCTCTTGCCTCCTGCCTGTTTATAATAACTCCACCAGCTCACCTGCAAGCTTATCCGCGGCAAAGGGCCGCCCATCGAATTTCAAAATATTCTCGTGAACGCGGATACCCGTGTTTGCCCTCAGAACCCTGCAGAACTGAGCGGTGGCGTTGTTCTCTACCGCGATGATCTTTGCTGCTTTATTCAGGTACTCTTCGGTAGAGGCAGGGAGAGGATAGACCTGGGAAAAGTGCATAAATGCCGTATCGTCTCTCCCGACAAGGTCCAGCGCCTCAGAGACTATATGAAAGGTGGACCCCCAGCTTATAACGAGATTTGAATAATCTCTCGGGCCCACCAGTGTCGGAGGTACTGACTCGGCAATCATCGCCTCGATCTTCCCTAGTCTTTTAGATGTCATTCTGTTTCTGGTATCGATATCCTCGGTTATATGGCCTTCTTGTGTGTGTTCATGGCTGTCAACAGCGATCAGCCCCTCGCCGTAACCTGGCACGCCCCTGGGTGATATGCCGTCTTCGGTCAGGACATACCTTTTGTAATCCCTGTCTGTTTCAACAATGTACTTGTTTACCCCCGTCTCCTTCAGGTCCAACGATGGGGTATTGTAATAGGAGTCCAAAAAATACTGATCAGTCAGGATGAATACCGGTACCTGGTATTTATCAGCCATATTGAAGGCTCTCTGAACGAGCCAGAAGGCGTCCTCTGTCCTGCCGGGGGCGTAAATTATGCGCGGGAATTCACCGTGGCCGGCGTAGACGATGAGCTCCAGGTCTGCCTGCTCTGTTCTGGTCGCCAAACCGGTGCCAGGCCCCGGACGCTGCCCTACATGAACGACAACGGGAGTTTCGGTGATGCCGGCAAGGCTGATACCTTCCTCCATAAGCGCGAACCCTCCCCCCGATGTTGTAACCATGGCCCTGGCGCCTGCGTACCACGCTCCAATGGCCATATTTATTGCAGCAATCTCATCTTCGGCCTGCTCAGCGACTATACCGAATTGCTCGTCAACCGAAGACATGTAGGTCAGCACCGCTGTTCCCGGCGACATTGGATATGCGGATATGAAGTTGCAGCCGCCCGCTATGGCGCCGAGTGAAACAGCCTCGGCGCCGCTTATTAACAGGTCACCTGAGACATCAGGGTCCTTTTCCAGGGTGATATTGACTTTTCCGGAAGATCTCAGCTCACAGCCTGCCCTGAAACCTGTCCTGGCCGCATTGAGGTTGTTTTCCACTATCTCGGACCCTTTTCTCGCAAAGTGCTCCCGAAGATATCCCTCGAGACAATCGATCTCTCCAACCAGGATCCCTGAAAGGACGCCAACAGCCACCGTGTTGCCGTATATCCTGCCCCCAGCCTCTTCAGCCAGATCCAGAAACGGGATATCCACAACTTCCAGGTCCGTATCCAGGTTTTTCACTTCACCGATAAGAAGTGTATCGGGAGTTATACGCGATCTGAGGCGATCCAGCGTGGGCGTGTCCAGCGGAACAAATATGTCAATTCTGTCCACGTAGGCGGTAATGCGCCGGGAACCAACCCTTATCATGCTGGAGTTGCTGCCGCCCCTTATCCGGGACATGTACTCATGGGTGGAAAAGACGTTGAACCCGCAGCGTTTGAGGACTCTGGCAAGTATGGACTCAATGGTCTGTATTCCATGCCCCGCCGGACCACCAACTACTATGCTGACGTCACTTCTCGATGAGAATTTCCCGCTGGTCATCAATAAACTCCTTCTCAAATACTAGGATCTGGATGTTACTCTATCATAAGTAAAATTGTTTCCGGCTGACAGGTTAATGTCAAGCTCTGGTTTTAAGTCCGTTCCACTTAGAGCCTCAAAGACAACTTACAGTCAATGTAAACCCTAACGCAGAGGGCCGCGGGGAGGGCTATTCAGCCCTGACCGCTGTGAACCGCAGAGTAAAGCTTTTGGATTTTTGTTAAGCACATTAGCAATAGGAAAGTCATTGCGAGGAACACAGTGACGAAGCACTCTTATGGCCGGCAGGATTGTTTCGTCATGCCAAAAGCTTGACTCGCAATGACTAATATTGCCCCCTCCCCTTATATTCCCCTCCCGCCAGGGGAGGGGATTAAACCCCGATACTCCGATACCATAAACTCTGCGGCCCCCTGCGTTACAAGCTCATATCTGTTCTGATGAAACCAAAACCCAAGTTTTTCTTTGCGAGCTTTGTCACGCCGTCGGCGTGATGAGCCAAGCCTTACCCTGTGAAACCCCCTCCGTCGCTCTTCGAGCTATGGAGGGCAGGCCTGCCCACCGAAGCTTTACGCGTAGGTGGGTGGAGCAGCCTTAATTGGCTGCACTGTGGTCCAAGCTTTATCAATATAGGTTATAATAAAATAAGCTGTTTAAAACCACAAACACGGGGAGGCATTTATGGTCAAGGTCAAAGATTCCATGGGGGAGATGAAGGTGCCGAAGAGCGCTTATTATGGAGCTTCTACACAGCGGGCTGTGGAGAATTTTCCTGTCTCCGGCTACA
>QIFJ01000082.1 GCA_003229755.1 Pseudomonadota bacterium | reverse complement strand
TAGAGTTAAGCCAATTTCTTTATAATCTAATATTTTGTCAGAACCCAACCAAAGATTTACTCTGTGTCCTCTGTGGCTCTGTGGTGAGAAAACCAAAACCTGAAACCAGATCAATATTTAATTCGGTCTATTCTGAAGTGTCAGAACCATCGCCACGTGCCCGGCAAAAAACTCCAGCATCGTCACAGTCTCCGGTGAGATCGGACGGTGTGTATATTTTCTGTCCGCACCAATTACACCGAGGACCTTTCCCTCATGATCGATTATTGGCACATTAACGAAGATCCTGGATCTGACGGCCGGGATCTCGGAATAAGGGTGGGCGATCCTGAACTCTGCGGGAACCGCCGTCTTCCCATCGAAAAATATCGTCTTGCCGGTTCTATAAGCCAGAGAGATCGCCCCCCCGCGTTCATCTGTGGGAATCCTGATATCATCAATGGGGTAATCCCCGATCCCCACCGATGTACGGCACTGGAGTACATCATCCTTCCCGTCAGGTAAAAAGAGGTTGAGGCGGTCAAGCTCGAAAAGTTCATTTGCCATTATCTCCTGTATCCTGTGGATAACCTCATCCATCTGTCCATCCAGCAGGAAAGCACCGGATAGTTCATTTTTCAGCTCATGAAGCCTTACAAGGAGCCTGTTGCTTTCGGTAAGCTCTGCGTTTGATGCTTCGAGATCCATTTGAAGCCTTATCAGTTCCAGCTCCATCTCCACGCTGTCCAAAAGAGCAGAAAGCGTGCCAACCTGATGTTCGTCCGCACTGTGGGTTCCAGGGGGAAATATCAGTGTCAGGGCCAGAGCTGATCCTTGACCGCCGTGCCTGGTAAATCTCACAGCCGAAGCCGTTTTCCCTTCTCCCATACCGATCCTGGAGAAGCTGCCGTCATCCGGATTTTCTGTCAGGGAGTATTCCTCAACGTACTGTCTGGCAAGGGGATCCGGATCGCCAAGATAACGCACTTCCTTATGGGTCTCTTCACCGTTTCTGGTCCAGTGCTCAAAGAATATCCACGGGGCCTCGCTTACCTTGTGAGCGTAGGAAAGAACCGCATCGTAGACCTTCACGTAATTACGAAAGGGCCTTATATGTGTCCCGAACTGGTGCAGGAGGGTTATCTCGGAAAGGGACTGTTCCTTTTCGGCATTTGCCTTTTCAAGAGCGGCGGTATAGCGTCTGACCTGGTCGTGGGTTTCAGAAAGTTCCGCATCCAGTTTATGGGCACGTTCTCGCTCACCTACTGCCCTTTCAGATACTATCTTGAGAAGTAGTGCCAGGAACCAGAGCAGGCTGACTCGGATCACAAGATCGAACCAGTACGCCTCATTTAAGGTCGTCATGATGGAAAGGATATATACTGCCGTCCCGGCAGAAGGGACGATGAGGACCTGGATCCAGGTCGCGAATGGTGAATCCAGGGCAATGATCAGGTAGAGGAGCAGATGAAAATCGCTGCGTACGCCTCCGGTCAGAAAAACGAGGAGACCCACAAAGAGTATATCCCCGATGGCCGAAATGCCTCGCAGGACCGGTGTCAATCCATGGAACCTTTCCCGAAAAAAAACCGCACCGGAATAGACGGCAAAGGAAAGAACAAGAATTCGCACTGCCACAGCCTGAGGATCCCCGCCCAGGAAAAGACTCCATAGGAGAACTACCGCTCCGAAACCGAACCTCAGTAATAATCTGGGTACTGTTGAGTTTTTTACCGGAAACATATCAGGACAGCTCCGAGAATATCAGCGGCAGGGCCTGTGTTACCAGATTCATGGTCGGACAATCGATGTTAAAAGCGTTGTCCAGGACGGAATGTCTGACATAGTTGGGATAATCGGATATCCAGAGGGATTTCACTCCCAGGAGAGCAAAGGGAGTATGATTGCTCTTACCGGTCCTGGAGCGGACCTTCTCAGGTGTGTAGCCGAGATTGCTCATGACATCAGCGGCGGTGTGAGTCAGATCCTTATCAAGTACAGCCTCCCTGTCCCCTGTGATCAGACATAAATTAGGCCAACCGACGGCATCGAGATTCACAACACAGGCAACATCCTTAAGGAGATTCCGGCGGTGGAGGTCCGAGGCCAATGTGTGCGCTCCCACACAGCCCTCTTCCTCGCAATCAGCGAAAAAAAACCTCACACCGAAAGGGAGGTCCTTCCATAAGCCGTTCCTGATAAATGCCAGCATGACACTGACACCTGACGCATCGTCGGAAGCACCCGGAGTCCTGGGCCTTGTATCATAATGGGAGGTCAATATGGCATGCCTGCCGTCCTCCTGCCCGTGCCCGGCGATAATATTCCTGCATCGGATCCTCCGCCGTTTTGACCTGACAGATATCCTCACTCTGCCACCGCCGGCCTCGAGGAGTTTTTCGGCTATAGTCTTTCTGATGGAGATCCCCGGTATAGGAGCCAGGCTGTAATCGCAAGCGCCAGAGTAGAGTTCATCAAAATGCTCATTGTACCAGAGAAGTGCGGAAGCACCCTTGAGTGCCGCTTCCGATACCTTGGTGGTCTCGTGGCTCTTCCAGAGCCTGCACAAATGTACCTTTCCCGAATATTTATCTCCCGAGGTAAAGTCCTCGTCGCGGGCGTATCCCACCGGCACGATCTGGGCTTCCACTCCCTTAATTGTCGGAGAACCGATCCCGGGCAGCGCGTCTACCTCTTCAAAACCCGTTCCGAAATCTATCTCAATTAACCAGCTCCGGGGGACTGTTATATTCACATGAAACGGCTGTGTTCTGACCCACAACCCCCAGGATCTCAATTGATCAACCAGGTAGGAATAGGCTTTTCTGTGTCCCGCCGAACCTATAAAACGGTCCTCACAGGATAGACTTAACCGGTCTATGTACTCTTTAAGTTCCTTTTCCATAGTCTGTACAGGTGTATCCAAATGAAATAAAATCACAAGGCCGGGGTTTTGGT
>QIFJ01000024.1 GCA_003229755.1 Pseudomonadota bacterium | reverse complement strand
CCGGCTTTTCCGCCGGGAGACGCGCAGGCATCGAGTACCATATCACCCTGGCGAACCTTCAGGAGTGGGGCGACAAGCTGCGCTCCCTCGTCTTGCACAGTGCACCTGCCCTCCTTGAAAGGGGGCAGAGTTGACGGATCGCCTCCGGATTCGAGAATAATCGAGACTGGTGAGAGTCTGCCCGGTCTCGCCTGGATTCCCAGTGAAGCAAATTCATCGAGGAGCTCATCACGGTGCACCTTTAGTGTGTTTACTCTGAAGGTCAAGGGGGGAGGACGGTTCATGACCTGTAGAAGGTGCCTGGTTTCATCTCGTCCCATCTGCGCTGCAAGCATTTCCACCAGCCACCGGGGCGTGGAGGTGGTCAGTTCTATATGTCCTGCCGGGTCCTTTTCCTCGTCGGGCAGGGCCGGTGAAGGAGCCTTGGCGGCTTTTCTCATGACAGCGTTCACAAGGGGAGCAAGACCCTTGTAACGGCTGGATTTTACAAGCTCCACACTCTCATTTACGGCGGCCCTTGAGGGGATCTTCATAAGGTGGAGTATCTGATATATACCCAGCCTCAGCATGTTGTAAACGGGGACGGGCAGGGAGGAGCCGGGCTTGACCAGAAGTGTATCGATCCTGTAGTCCAGCATGAGCCGGTATCTCATGACTCCCTGCGTGAGCTCCGTCACAAGAGCGCGGTCTCTCCTGTCCAGAGAAGATCCGGACAGGTACTCCTCCCTCAGGGCTTCTAAAGCACCCTTGCCGGCTTCCCAATCGTTGAGGATCCACCAGGCTGCTGCCCTGGCGGAATCAGGATACTGCTGCTTTCCGGGGCTGGATCTCACCGGTATATATCTCCTCGGGGAGAAATAGTTCCAGGGCCTCGCGAACCTTCTGAACGCTGACTTTTGTGTTGAGGCAAGGTCCTTCGGGCCGGTCGATCAAAACACCGATGACAGGTATGGGGTAGGTGTCCGCTATACCGGAAGACAGGTCCCTTTCGCATGCGACAGCTAATATGATCTCCGGCTCCACTTCGATGACGACACGCCTTGCGAGGGTGCCTCCTGTAGCTACGGTCATCTCGATCCCGAGGTGTTCGGCTATATCGGTCAGCTCCATGAAATCACACAGGCCACACTGGCGGCAGTTCCTGACGTCCACCGTAATGCGGTATGGACAGGTGTCCTTCTGGATACAATGGGGCATAAGGATCAGAAAGCGCCTGGGAGGCGCCTTGAAGACGGCTGAACGGACAAGCTCATTGTTTATCTCAATAAAAGATCGCCTCACATCGTCCTTGGGGACACCGAACAGCCCGCCTATTCCGGTAATGACCGGAAGCAGGTACCGGATGAGAAGCCCCCTGAGCCATTTGGAGCCCGGAAGCTCCCTGCCCCTGATAACAGTCAGGACGAGTATGACTATCGCAAGGGTGAAAATGGCCAGAACTCCACCGAAGAACCAGCCGGTGGCCCTGGAAACCCCACCACCCAGGTTTTCGAACCCCCTGTATGGGACGTACCACAGGATGAAAAGCCCTGTAGCCATGAACAGTTCAAGGCCCAGCAGCAGGCCCAAAAAGAGCCGTTTTCGAGGTTTTGCGTTCATTGTCTCTTCTCTTCCCCCATGATGTCGCCAGCTGACACGGTGTGTCCAGCGAGAAACTCCGCCGCGGACATCTCCCTTCTACCCTCCGGCCGGAGAGTGATGATACGAAGAATACCGGAACCGGCTGCAACATCGATCCCGTTCTTCCCGGCGTTAATGACTGTTCCGTGTTTCCCTTTTTCTGACCCGCGGATGGGCTGTGCGCCTGTTATGAGCAGCCGTTTACCCTTAAACTGGGTGTAAACACCCGGCCAGGGAACAAAGGCCCTCACCCTGTTTGCGATCTGGGTGGAATCCATCTGCCAGTCTGCTCTGCCATCCTCTTTTTTGAGTATTGGCGCGTATGTAGCCATTGAATCGTCCTGGGGGGTTGGAGTGAGGCTGCCTTCGGCCAGAGCAGGTATGCCCTCTTTAACAATTTGGGCCGCCATTTCCGAAAGCCTTTTCGTAAGAGAAGAAGCATCTTCGTTTTCTCCGATTTCTGTCTCTTCCTGTACCAGTATCGGGCCTGTGTCCATGCCCTCATCCATCCGCATCAGTGTAACTCCCGTGGTCCTGTAACCCCTGGCGATAGCCCACTGGATCGGAGCGGCCCCGCGAAGCTCGGGTAGTATTGATGCATGTACGTTCACACATCCCAGCCTCGGTGTGGTAAGTACATGCGGTGGAAGGATCTTTCCGTAGGCGACTACCAGCGCCAGATCGGGTTCCATGGTCCTGAAAAGCTCAAGGAACCCATCACTCTTTATCTCACTGGGGGTCATCGTTTCGATGCCCATTTCCGCGGCCCGTACAGCTACGGGGGATGGCACTTTCTTCTGTCCCCTTCCCTTTCTCCTTAGCGGCTGTGTGATGACCCCCACCAGGTCACTCACTTCACTCGCCGCTGTCAGGGAAGGTATCGCCATGTCAGGACTTCCCATGAAAACCAGTCTCATGTCGTTCTTTCTGCAAGCAGTTTTTTAACCTTCCTGCGGTACTGGTCTTTGCGAATGAGAGTAGCATAATCCAGGATCAGCCTTCCCTCCAGGTGATCCATCTCATGCTGTACGGCAACTGCCAGCAGGTCTTCTGCAACCATCTCGCGGTGTTCTCCGCCCAGGTCCTGGAAGCGGACCTTGACCATAACAGGCCGCTCGATATGGACGTTCAGCTCAGGCAGGCTCAGACACCCTTCCTCGAAGGCGATCATTTCCTCATCCGCTTGAAGGATCTCGGGATTGAGCAGGATGTGGGGATCTGTATCGTTGGAGGCCCCCATGGTGTCAACGACGATCATTCGCACGCAGACGCCCACCTGGGGCGCGGCCAGACCTACTCCCGGAGCCGTATACATGGTTTCGAG
>QIFJ01000020.1 GCA_003229755.1 Pseudomonadota bacterium | reverse complement strand
AAATATGGGGTCAGAATCAATGGGATGAGGAGATTCAGCATGCCATGGATAACTTCGATCAGATCTCCGAGGAGCTGTCTGAGTTCGGACTCTAGTCCGGCACGCGGCTATCGGATGTAAAGCGATAAAGAACAGGTGGCCGGATACATGGGGGCTTTGGGCCATATCCCTGTCCTTACAGAAGAGGTTCTGGAGGGGCTGAAAATCCGGGAGGGGGGGATTTATCTTGACGGGACCCTGGGCGAAGGAGGCCATACGGACCAGATCCTGAGCCGATATGAGGGAACCCGTGTTGTAGGCTTTGACAGGGATGCCGAAGCGCTGGAGGTGGCGCGGAAAAACCTCGCACAGTACGGAAAACGTGTGGAACTGGTCCACGGAAGCTTCGCCGATATAGAGGATCTACTGGATGCTTCCGGCGTAGAACTGGTAAACGGCATACTTCTGGATCTGGGTGTTTCCAGCATGCAGCTGGGCGATCCGGACAGAGGTTTTTCCTTCATGGCTGACGGGCCGCTGGACATGAGGATGGACAGGGAGGATGACCTGACTGCCCAGGACGTGGTCAATAACTACTCTTTTGATGAGCTAAGAACGATCTTTTACCGGTACGGAGAGGAGAAGCAGGCATCCAGGATCGCGGCGGCCATTGTGGAGGAAAGGGCTAAAGGGAGGATAACTACAACAGGCAGACTCAGCGAAGTAGTAAAGGGAGTAGTCAGGAGAAGAAAGGCGAGCTCCATAAACCCGGCAACAAGAACTTTTCAGGCATTGAGAATTGAGGTTAACAAGGAACTGGAAGCCCTGAAAAAAACGCTATTGCCGGGTGCGAAACGACTGGTAGAAGGTGGAAGGATGGCCGTCATCTCCTTTCACTCTCTGGAGGACCGGATAGTGAAGAGAAAGTTTAAAGAATTCAAAGACCCGTGTACATGCCCTCCCGGTTTTCCCGTGTGTGTGTGCAATAAAAAACCCATGGGACGGATCGTTACCAAGGGACCCATAACCCCTGGCGATAATGAGATCAGTGTGAATCCGCGCAGCAGAAGCGCAAAACTCAGGATATTCGAAAGGGGTCCCATATGGGTGCAGTAGCTGACGTAAAGGGCAGGGAAAAACAGTCGGCTGCGTCTTTTGGCCTCCGGGAAACGCTTCTGGTTTCGATCGCCGTAATGCTGATCGGAGGCGCAATATTTCTCACAGTCTGGCGGAGAGTAGCCTTCGTAAATACGGGGTACGAGATCAGGATTCTTGAGAAGAAGGCGGCCAAACTGCACAACCAGAAACGCGCTATGGAGATTGAGAAAGAGATGCTCAGCAATCCGGACAGGATAGAGGACCTTGCAAGAAAACAACTGGGATTTGCGGAACCTCTTCCGGGACAGATAAGAATAGTGAGATGAGCAGGAAAGTAGAAAAAGGATGCCGCCAGCGCCAGATAGTTCAGGGCCGCATTCGTTTTCTATCCATAATTCTGCCCGCCCTTCTGATAATTCCGGCCGCAAAGGCATTTCAGCTGCAGGTACTGACGAGAGATATGCTCAGGGACAGGGCGGCTCGCCAGAGCCGATTGGTTGTCAAGATCCAGCCGCGTCGTGGAGGGATACTGGACAGAAACGGCAACTCTCTGGCGATCAGCGTTCCGGTTTCATCAATTTATGCCTTTCGGGAACAGGTTAAAGATAAACGGCAGGTAGCAAAGGTTCTTGCAAGGGCGCTGAATACAGACAGGAAAGTACTGACTGAACGCCTGGAGAATGGAAAAGGCTTTGTCTGGCTCAAGCGTAAGATCGCTCCCGAGGAGGCGAGGGTCGTAGCTGAGATGGATATTACAGGGGTCGGTATTCAGGAAGAGTCCCGCCGGTACTATCCCAACAAGGGGCTCGCGGCGCCGGTTCTGGGGTTCGTGGGAATGGATCGCGGGCTGGAAGGACTGGAATATTCCCTTGAAGAGCAGCTCAAGGGTGGTGCGGGAGAGCGGCTGCTTGCCAAGGATGGGCTGGGAGCCTCCTATGTACCTGGCGGCAAATGGGCGGTTGAGCCTTCCACGGGGTCTACGGTAAAACTCACTATCGACAGGACGATCCAGCACTTCGCAGAGCAAGCTCTGGAGGCAGGTGCAGGAGCAGTGGAAGCGGTCGGAGGAGCAATGATCGTCATGGAGAGCAGTACCGGCAGAATACTGGCCATGGCAAGCTATCCCGGATTCAACCCCAACAACTTTCTGGATTACGGATCTTTCGAGTACAGAAACCGCTCGGTAAATTTCGAATACGAGCCTGGTTCCACATTTAAAGTTGTGACCATCGCCGCTGCGCTGCAGGACGAAGTTTACGATGACAAGGACATAATCTACTGCGGAAACGGCCAGTTCAGGGTCGCTGATGTTGTTATCAACGACCCTGTCCCACACGGCTGGTTGACCTTGAGAGGCATCCTGCGCAAATCCAGCAATATAGGAGCGAGCAGGGTCGGTCTCCAGGTGGGAAGTGAACGGCTGGAAAAATACATAAAGGACTTTGGATTCGGTGAGCGGATGGATATTCTCCTCCCGGGAGTGAGAAGCGGAACTGTCCGTGCTGCCTCCGGTTGGACCCAGGTGGATACAGCTACCATCGCATTCGGGCAAGGGGTGGGGGTGACGCCCCTTCAGATGGTGAACGCTGTAAATGCTTTAGCGACGGGCGGCCTCCTTCTCAAACCCTATATTGTAGAGAAGATTACATCCTCCCCAGGTACGGTGATCCTGCAGAATCGTCCGGAGGTGCTGCGCAGGGTCGTTAGTGAGCGCACAGCCAGGAAAATGGCGGGAATGCTCGTTTCTGTAACTGGACAAGGGGGTTCGGGTTTCAGGGCCGCAATTCCAGGTTACAGGGTTGCCGGCAAGACGGGGACGGCACAGAAATTTTCTAAAGAAGAAGGATCCTATTCCAATACTGATTTCGTGGCCT
>QIFJ01000004.1 GCA_003229755.1 Pseudomonadota bacterium | reverse complement strand
TGGAGGGGCTTTTTACGTTGAATTTGGGAAAAATTGGAGTCGAACCTCAGAAACACCAATAAAACAACAGGTAAATGCAGGATGTGTCAAGGATTGTTGATACCTTCCCAACATTTTAACCCGGAGCCTAATATCGGCTCAAAATGGCTCTGGAAGAGACCACCGTACCGGAAGTGGAACAATTTTCGAAGTGTTTCCAAAAACCGGGATCAGATAATGTATACTGAATGGAGGACGGGGTTTTGGTGAATCACGAAGCGAAGCGAGAAAGGCGTTGCGAAGGCGAGTGATTACACCCAAAAACCCGGCCTTATGAATATACTTTACAAAAGTCCCGCCAACTAATCGGGAGAAGACTCTTTTATAATCACAAACCACGACTCTGTCCGGGAGTGAAAACTGTCATGAAGGCATCGGACCTGTTCATAAAAGCCCTGGAAAACGAAGGGGTCGAGTATGTCTTCGGAATACCGGGGGAGGAGAACCTCGACCTCCTGGAATCTCTCAGAAATTCCTCCATTAAATTCATCCTGACCCGTCACGAACAGGGTGCGGGCTTCATGGCCGCCACTTACGGGAGGCTCACGGGCAAGGCAGGAGTGTGTCTGTCAACTCTCGGGCCTGGGGCCACAAACCTTGTAACCCCAGCGGCCCACGCGCAGCTTGGGGCCATGCCCATGGTCATGATCACCGGACAGAAACCCATAAAAACCAGCAAGCAGGGTCAATTCCAGATAGTGGAAGTGGTGGACATGATGAGACCGCTGACGAAGTACACGCGGCAAATAAAGAACGGAAACTCTATCCCCGCAGCGGTTCGTGAGGCTTTCAGGCTGGCCCAGGAGGAGCGGCCCGGAGCGGCGCACCTGGAGCTGCCGGAGGATATCGCGAGGGAAAAGACCGATGCGCCTGTTATCGAAAAAAGCACGGTAAGGAGGCCGGTGGCGGAGGAAAAATCAATCCAGATGGCCGTCCAGCTTATTACAGACGCCGAGCATCCGATCCTGCTCATCGGCGCGGGAGCCAACAGAACGGTTACGTTCAGGACACTGAAGGGTTTTCTGGAAAAGACCAATATACCCTTTTTCACCACGCAGATGGGAAAGGGAGTTGTTGACGAAAGAAGCCCCCACTTCCTTGGCAATGCCGCCCTGTCGGATCATGACTTCCTTCACAGGGCCATTGTGAAGGCCGACCTGATAATAAACGTGGGCCATGACGTCGTGGAAAAGCCCCCCTTTTTCATGAGCAGCGATACTGACGTCATCCACATCAATTTCAAGTCCGCGACGGTGGACCCTGTGTATTTCCCCCAGGTTGAGGTTGTAGGGGACATCGCAAACAGCATTTACAGGATAACAGAGGGCCTGGATGAAGGGTGCTCCTGGCGCCTGAAGTACTTTCAGGAGATAAAGGAAGCCATCGAAAAACACATCGAACAGCGTGTGGACGACGACTCCTTCCCCATCCTGCCCCAGCGGCTTGTGTCGGACATCCGCAAGGCCCTGTCATCGGACGGTACCATAGCCCTGGATAACGGGATGTACAAGATATGGTTCGCTCGCAACTATAAGGCTCACATGCCCAACACCGTCCTGCTGGACAACGCCCTCGCCACAATGGGTGCTGGACTATCCTCGGCCATGGCAGTAAAGCTTGTTCATCCGGAAAGAGATGTTGTGGCTATCTGCGGGGATGGCGGGTTCATGATGAACTCCCAGGAGCTTGAGACTGCCGTCAGGCTCCGTCTGCACTTCGTGATCCTTATTCTGAGGGACGGTGGATACGGTATGATCAAGTGGAAACAGACACAGCAGGGCCTCGAAGCCTTCGGCCTTGACTTTGGCAATCCTGATTTCGTTAAATATGCCGAAAGTTACGGAGCGTCTGGACATCGGGTTAAATCAGCCGATGAACTTTTGCCTATGCTTAAAAAATGCCTTAAAGAACCAGGGCAACATGTTATCGACATTCCAGTGGATTATTCGGAGAACACGAAAATACTGTCACATGAGATAAAGGACTTGAGTGAGAAAATAAGCTGAGCGCTTGCGGGAGGTACTGTCATGCTGAAAAAGAAATATCCATACTACCTTGCCAATAAGGCTAAAAGCCCTAACCAGGACCTTCCTGTAACGGATAAATATACCGGGGAGGTGGCGACAACGGTGGCTCTGGCGGACAGCAAAGCAATCGACAAGGCGATCGGGGCGGCGGCAGCCGCGACCGAGGACATGAAGAACTTTCCGCCCTACGAACGTCAGAAAGTCCTGTATCACTGCGTGGACCGCTTCACCGAAAGGGCAGAGGAACTGGCCCTGGCACTGTGCATTGAGGCGGGCAAACCAATCAGGGACAGCCGTGGAGAAGTCACCAGGCTCATTGACACCTTCCGGATAGCGGGCGAAGAGTCGGTGAGGATACACGGGGAGGTGATGAATCTGGAGATATCCCCCCGGGCCAGGGGATATACCGGCATGTACAAAAGAGTCCCCATCGGCCCGTGTTCATTTATCACGCCTTTTAACTTCCCACTGAACCTGGTGGCCCATAAGGTGGCGCCAGCCCTTGCCGTCGGTTGTCCTTTCGTCCTGAAGCCGGCAAGCCGAACGCCTATTGGCGCCCTTATCATCGGGGAGATCCTGGCAGAAACTGATCTGCCTGAAGGCGCTTTTTCGATCCTGCCCTGCAGCAGGGACGGGGCTGAACTGTTTACGACGGACGAGCGCCTGAAGCTCCTGAGTTTCACCGGGTCCCCTGCAGTAGGCTGGGATCTCAAGGCAAAAGCCGGGAAAAAGAAGGTTACACTTGAGCTTGGCGGCAATGCCGCTGTGGTGGTGGACGAGGACGCAGATTTGAAGGATGCGGTACAGCGCATTGTATTTGGAGCTTTTTACCAGTCCGGACAGAGCTGTATAGGTGTGCAGCGGATCCTTATCCACGAGAAAGTATACGATAATTTCAGAAAACTTCTCGTCAAAAGCACGAAGGCCCTGAAGATGGGAGATCCAAGGGACGAGGAGACATTCATCGGCCCTGTGATCTCCGAAAGCGAGGCCCAAAGACTGGAATCATGGACCCAGGAGGCCGTCAAGGCGGGAGGCAGGGTCCTCTGCGGGGGAAAGAGGGAAGGGGCCATGATGGAGGCCACGCTTCTCGAAGATGTCCCCACTGACGCCAAGGTCTGCGGCCTGGAGG
>QIFJ01000145.1 GCA_003229755.1 Pseudomonadota bacterium | reverse complement strand
CTCCTCTGGCGAGAATGACGACGGCAGATAAAACCAGTAACGTGCCGGCAACCTTTAAAAGGGTAACGGATTCTCCCAGGATAATAACGGCCTCGGAGTGTCAACCGAAAAATGACCACCTGTGATAATGCAATATTGACCACCCTTGAAAAAGTGTAGAGATCGTTCCTATGCCAGGTGAAACGGAGGGAGCCCGAAGGGCGACCGGAGTTTCACCTGAGCGGCACTTGGCCGGTAGCCATTGTTGCCCCTTACACGTCGTACTGGCTAAGCAGGTCTCTCGCTCTGTTGTGATCGTGGCCGATATCCGCTCTGGATATGTCGTAGACCCAAAGCGGATACGTATAGTCGGATTCTTTGATTACTAGGCCTCCTTTCCAATCGGTTATCGCGAAAATGTTGTGGCTATCTTCACATTCGTCAAACCAGGTTGTGTTGTCATCCGTAACAACGACATCAATCGTTTCCAGTCGGCCTTTTTGTGGATTGTAAACAGTGGTTTCCATTGGTTCCATATCCTCTCCTTCGCTATTTCTTCTCTTTGATGCTCTGCTTTAGCCGGTAACTGTCCCACGGGCAGTTGATGGTATACGCCCTATGAGTCAGCCGGTCCAACAGAGTCGCTGTTATGATAGGATCCCCAAAGACTTGCGTCCAATCGGCAAATCCCAGGTTTGTGGTGATCATGACCGATCCCCTTTCGTATCGTTCTGCTAAAACCTGGAAAAGCAATTCGGATCCTTCCTTAGAGAAAGGGATGTAGCCAAGTTCGTCCAGAATGAGTAGATCATAGCGGCTGTAACGCTGCATAATTCGGCTCAGATCCCTGGTCTCTCTGGTCTCGAGCAGCTCATTGACCAATCCATAGCCAGAGATGAATCGGGTCCGGTAGTTGGCCTTGCATGCCTCGATACCAAGGGCCGTCGCCATGTGGGTTTTCCCGGTCCCGCTTGCGCCAAGAAAAATGACATTCCTGTGTTCCTTTATATAATTACAACCACACAAATCCCGGAACAGTCGCATGTCCAAATCCGGAACGGCATTTAGATCAAATGTCTCAACGGGCTTGAGCAAAGGAAACTTCGCATCTCTGATTCTTCGAGTCAGCCGATTTTCCGCTCGAACCTGAAGCTCGGTAGTGGCCAGATCCAAGAGGAACTCATCGTATCCGATCCCACTTTCTTTTGCTTGACGCAAGTGCGTCTCTATGCCGCTGGCCATGCTAGACAATTTCAGCGCCTTTAAGTGTTCTCTCAAGGAAATCAATATCGCATTTTTCATACCACACCTCCCAATTGGCCATAGACCGACACATCGGGAAGCGGCAGGCTCGACCACCCCGGCAATGGGGCAATACCAGTCGCCTTTTCATTCTTGTAAACGAGTATGTGATGGACCCCATCACTGGTACGAATATTGTTCTCCACCGCCAGATCAACAGCAGCCTCGATCTTTCCTGGCGAGTGATCCCGGTAGAGCATAAGAACCGATATGAAATCCTTGGTACCTTTGGTCTCACCTTGAGCATCGCGAAAGCTCGAGAGCAGAAGATTCATACTCTCAGGCCACATCAGTTGCCATTGCAGAATAGGCCTGGCGCTGTTGAACGCCATGGGTCGCTGATAAATCAGATCCAGATAATGATCTGGGTTTAGTGACCATTTGTTGTTGCCGTACAATCTTTGGTGAACGGCCAGTTTCTTACCACAAACAAATAGCTGCACTTGGTCTACGTAAAGAAGTACCGTGGCCTTGAAGCCTGCGTATCGGCTCGGTACCGAATAGCGGTTCTTATCCACGATGACCGTTGCATACTTGTCCACACGCCCATCATAGGTCTGCACGTTGCTGAAAACGGCTTCCGGTGAAGGCAGAAGATGCGCTTTTTCCTGCTCATACAATTCGGTGACGCTACGCTCACGTCCGGATATTGTATGGCTCCCATAGGCCAAACATCGCTTAAGGAGCCTCTCGTTCAACTCCGCGAGACTGTCAGCTTCCGGAACTGGCACCATGTAATTGCGTCTGGCGAAACCGACCAACCCTTCAACGCCGCCCTTTTCATGCCCACTATCGGGATTGCAGAAACGGGCTTCAAAGCTGTAGTAGGCTCTGAGTTTTCGAAATTCCTCTTGTTCTGTGCGGCCTCTACCCTTAAGCACCTTCAGGACTGCAGTCTTCAGATTGTCATAAATCAAAACCGGGAAGACACCCCCAAAGAACTCAAACCCCTGGATATGCGCATCAAAAAAGGCTTGCTGGCGCTCGCAGGGATAACATCTGACAAAATGCTTCCCGGAGTATTTGGACCGCATACAAAAAAACTTCAGCCGGACCTCTTTACCCCCGATAATCGCATTTGTGGTTCCCCAATCCACCTCAGCTTCATAGCCTGCTTTCGGATCGCAGGGGATAAATGCCTTTGATGTGCCTATGCCGAATCTGACCTTAGCCAACCGGATATACCGGCGCACCGTCGATTCACAACCCGAATAATCATGCTCTTCAATCAACCGGTGGTATACCCTACGGGCGGTATGACGCTGTTTTTTCGGTTGATCTTTGTCTCCCTCTATCCAGGCATCAATGGTCTCCAGGTAGGGTTCAAGAACAGGAAAGGGCTGATGTTCTCGCTCCTTATACCCCCAGGGCTCTCCACGAATAGCCTTTTTGATTGTGTTGCGAGAATGACCGGTCATCCGTGACAACTCGCTGATATTCCGCCCATAAACCCGGTGGGCTGTCCGCACCAATTCATACTGATCCATCCTGAGCAATTCCTTTCCTCCTTTCGATATGGTTTCCTTGAATATACCATATTAAGGAGATGTCTGGTTCAGGGTGGTCAATATTGCATTATCACAACCCCATTTTGCTGATCAGTTTTAGGTTAGCACAATCAACATGGATCTCTATCGGTATCTCCAAAAACTTACTCCGAAAATACATCACCTGTTTTAATTTAACGT
>QIFJ01000288.1 GCA_003229755.1 Pseudomonadota bacterium | reverse complement strand
CCGGCTCGAGGATCCCGATGACGCACTTTATGAGAACGCTCTTTCCCACACCGCTGCCCCCGATCACGACAACGCTCTCCCCATCCATTACCTTAAGGTTAACGCCGTCGAGAACGATATTGGTGTCGAAGGCTTTGTCAATTTCTGTTATCTGGATCTTAACGTCAGTGTTCATCAGAAGAAGATGGCGGTTAAGAAGTAGTTTGAGATGAGGATCAGGATGGAAGCCACCACCACCGCTCTGGTGGTAGCCCTGCCCACGCCCTCGGCGCCGCCGCTGGTGAAGAATCCCATGTGGCACCCCACCAGCGCGATGATCATCCCGAAAACGGCGGACTTGAAAATGCCCACCATTATATCCGGAAACTCCAGGAACTGAAGGGTCCGGTTGATATAGATGGAACTACTCGTGCCGAGGGCCGTAACAGCTACGGTGTATCCGCCGAAGATGCCGATCAGGTCCGCGAAAATAACCAGAAACGGCATCATTATCAAAGAGGCAATGAAACGGGGTACGACCAGGTAATGTACCGGGTCCGTTGCCAGAGTCACCAGGGCGTCTATCTGCTCTGTTACCTTCATGGTGCCCAACTCCGCCGCCATGGCCGAGCCCACACGGCCGGCAACCATTATACTTGCCAGAACCGGTCCTAACTCCCTCGTCATGGAGAGGGCCACTACGGTTCCCACCAGGCCCTCGGCGCCGAAGCGCTTGAATCCGGAGAAAGTCTGGAGCGCAAGGACCGCCCCGGTAAAGATGGCCGTTATGAGCACCACGGGCAGGGAGCGTACACCAACTTCCTCCATTTGCTGGACAGTCAGTTTCAGAGGAAAAGGCCTCCTGAAAAGGCCTCTTAAAACTTTCATAAGGAGGATCAGCATCTTGCCGCTTTCCTCGAGGAAGGAAAGGCTGCGGACACCAACCCATTCCAGGACGGCGACGGGATTCACGGTCTATTCCCGTGTATTCTGGAGATCCGCGAAGAGATCCCGCAGAAGATCTCGTAGGAAATGGTACCAGCCAGGTCCGCCAGTTCCTGGGCGTATATACTGACGCCGTCCTGCCGGCCCATGAGAACGACTTCGTCGCCCACCTGCACATCCGCCGCATCGGTTATATCCACCATGGAAAGGTCCATGCAGACCCTTCCTATGATCGGGAGCTTTCGGCCTCGAATGAGGACGCGGCCCTTGTTGGTCAGGCACCGGCTGTAGCCGTCTGCATAGCCCACTGCGATAGTGGCTATGCGGCTCGGGCGTCTGGTGACGAAAACATGTCCGTAGCTTACCCCCGTTCCCTTCGGTGCCTCACGTATCTGAAGCACGCGGCACTTCCACGAAAGGACAGGTTTTATGCCGTTACCGGGAATCCGGGCAGAGGGTGGAGAGCCGTACAGCATTATCCCCGGCCTGACGCCTGTTCCTTCAGGATAATTGGATGTGAGGATGGCTGCGGAATTAGCCAGATGGAAGATCCCCGCCGGCAGATCCGAAGCTTCTGGAGAATTGCGGACTCCCTCGAGGCGCTGGATCTGTTCGCGAGTGAACTCCTCATCGGCAAGGTCAGCGTTGGCAAAGTGGGAGAAGACCCCCACAAGTTCAAGTCCCTCCGTAGACCGGATTTCTGAAAGGGCGGCGGGAGCCTCGGTCCAGGGTACTCCCAGTCGGGTCATGCCCGTATCAACCTTGAGATGGACACGAGCGGTTTTCCCGGCGGATGCCGCTATGGATCCAAGGTGGCGGGCGATCTCGATGTGGGGGATAGCTATCTCAAAATCCCAGCGCAGGCTCACCTCAAGTTCGGTCAGGACTATCCTTCCCAGGACCAGGATACGCTGCCTGATCCCGGCTTCCCGCAGCTCCCGGCCTTCCTCGACAGTGGCCACGCCAAGGACGTTTGCTCCGGCCTGAATGAGAGTCTTGCTGGTCTCGATGGCGCCGTGTCCGTAGGCATTCGCCTTGACAATAGGGAGGATCTCGGTACCCTCGGCCACCATGCCTGAGACGAGGCGGAAGTTGTCCGTGAGAGCTTTGTGGTCCACTTCCGCCCAGCAGGTTTGCGATGCTGTTCTGCCATCAAGAAACTTATACATGGAATGGTGGTATCAGAAAGCTTCCCGTTCCGACATATCCTCGAACCGGGTATATTTATCCAGCCAGGTCAGTTTGCGGGTGCCGACGGGTCCGTTTCTCTGCTTCCCGATGATTATCTCGGCGATGCCCTTCTCAGATGTAGCCTTGTTGTAGAACTCGTCCCGATAGATGAAAATGATGACATCCGCATCCTGCTCTATCGCTCCGGACTCCCTCAGGTCGGCAAGAATGGGTCTCTTGTCCTGCCTGGCCTCAACGCCCCTGTTTAGCTGGGAAAGGGCGATGACGGGGAGGTTCAGCTCCTTGGCAAGGGCTTTTAGTGAGCGGCTGATGTCCGAGATCTCCTGCTCCCTGTTGTCTGTAGAACCCCGGCCCTGCATTAGCTGCATATAGTCCACGATAACCATCTCCAGGCCTTTTTCAGCCATGAGGCGCCTGGTTTTCGCCCTCATTTCCATAACAGTGATCGCCGGGGTATCGTCAACATATATTGGTGCGTCCGAGAGCTGTCCGGCGGCCTGGGTGAGCTTGGGCCAGTCTGTCTTGCCCAGATAGCCGCTCCGGAGCCGGTGGGCGTCGATTCGCGCCTGGGAACAGAGCATCCTGGTCACCAGTTGTTCCTTGGCCATCTCCAGGCTGAAGATGGCGACCGATTTCTTGTGAACAACAGCTACGTGCTGGGCCACGTTCAGGCAGAAGGCTGTCTTACCCATGGACGGCCTGCCGGCCACTATTATCAGATCCGCAGGCTGCAATCCGGAGGTCAACTCATCGATATCCGTAAAACCGGTGGGCACGCCCGTTACGTGCTCCTTTCTCTCATAGAGGCCTTCGATTGTCTTGAAGCTGCTCTTGACGA
The DNA here is from genome assembly GCA_003229755.1 of Pseudomonadota bacterium. GTDB lineage: Bacteria > BMS3Abin14 > BMS3Abin14 > BMS3Abin14 > BMS3Abin14 > SZUA-178. The sequence continues at coordinate 22 of QIFJ01000288.1, read as the reverse complement.
TCTCCTTCAGCGAGAAAAAGCC
>QIFJ01000178.1 GCA_003229755.1 Pseudomonadota bacterium | reverse complement strand
ATCCTGACGAGGTCGCCCAGTTCAGGGGAGGCAAGGAAAAAGTCCTGGGCTTTTTCGTCGGGCAGGTCATGAAGGCTACAAAGGGCAAGGCCAATCCCGGAGTCGTCAACAAGATCCTCAGGGAACTGTTGGCCCTGTAACGGAACCTGCACAGGAGGCAGGGTTGAGCGAGATCCATCCTATCGCATGGAACAGCGGATCCAGGATCCTAACTCTTCTGGATCAGACACTTCTCCCTTCCCGGGAAAAATACATTGATCACACTGATCCTGAAACTGTAGCCGAGGCTATAAGCACACTTGTTGTAAGAGGCGCCCCAGCGATTGGCTGCGCCGCTGCCTTCGGGCTTGTACTGGCTTCATATCAATATTCAGGAACAGACGGCAAGGCGCTGGCGGGATGGGTGGCCGACGCGGCCGATCTTCTGGCAGACAGCCGGCCCACCGCTGTTAACCTTGCCTGGGCTCTAAAGCGTATGTTGGAAGTTCTTGAAAAAACCGGGGGCCAGGATGTCGGCAGGATCCAGAACTCCCTCGAAGCTGAAGCCATTGCCATTTTCAATGAGGATCTTGCCTCCTGCAGGAAGATGGGGAATATCGGTGCCGGGCTGGTCCCCGAAAATGCCCGTATAATGACGTACTGTAACGCCGGCGCACTGGCAACAGCCGGGTACGGAACGGCTCTGGGCGTGATCCGTTCAGCTCACAGGATGGGGAAGGTCAGAACAGTCTGGGTGTGTGAAACAAGACCTGTTCTCCAGGGTGCCAGATTGACATACTGGGAACTGATGAAAGAAGGTATTGGGTGCACCCTGGTCACCGATAATATTGTCGGGAGCCTTATGTCCGCAGGGGATGTGGACCTTGTAGTCGTGGGCGCAGACAGGATCGCAGCAAACGGTGACGTGGCGAACAAGATTGGGACCTACACGGTAGCAGTTCTGGCCGAGCGTCATAACGTACCTTTCGTTGTAGCTGCTCCCCTTTCCACTATCGATCTTTCCAAAGCCACAGGCGAATCGATTCCCATTGAGGAAAGGCCGCCGGAGGAGATATCCGGATACGGAGGAGTAAGCTGGGTTCCCAATGGCGCCCGGATATACAATCCCGCATTCGATGTCACACCTGCTGATCTTGTTCACGCTATTGTAAGTGAAAGGGGTATCGCGCAAGCTCCTTATTCATCCAGCCTTAATGCCCTGTTCGCTTCAGGGGACTGATACAGTATGCCAGGACCGGACCCTAAAAAGCTCGAAAGGCTGATCACAAGCAGCGGCCGGATCAAAGACCCAGGTCCCATACCCGGAGTCCTGGAATCCATGGCCGATCACGCATCACGGCGGGGACTGCCAAATGGTTTCATTGAACATGCCGTCAATGAAGCACTGAGTACAGCCGACCCTGAGGCAGCTTTGAACAGGCTGGTCAGGATCCTTGTCATGATAGAGGATCCAGCATTCCATTCCCTCCTGGAGGATCCCGACGGCCTCAAGTCGCTCCTGGCGATACTGGGATACAGCAACTATCTTTCCTCACTTATCCTGAGATCACCGGCTGATTATGTCTGGCTCATGAGAGACGTGGGCCTGTCGGGCAAGCGAACCCTTGCCATGATGCAGAAGGAACTCGCCGGAGCGATGGGAAGCAGTGCAGACATGGAAGGGGCAACTCGAGCCCTGAGAAGGAACAAATACAGGGAGATGCTGAGGATAGGGGTCAGAGATCTCCTGGGAGCAGCGACCCTTGTCGAAACCGTCCACGATATCTCGAATCTGGCAGAGGCCTCCATAGATGGGGCGGTTACCAGGGTTACTGATATCCTGAGGGAAAAACACGGTACACCGGTTTACGACCCCGGGGGCAACATCACCCGTCCAGGGAAGTTCTCCGTGCTGGGTCTGGGAAAGCTCGGCGGAGAGGAGCTCAATTACAGCTCTGACGTTGACCTCCTTTACGTATATTCTTCCCACGAGGGGGCAACAACCGGACGATTGTCCGCATCCGGCGGATACAGGGACTCAATAGACAACCACCGCTTCTTCGTGAAGACCGGAGAGATGGTTACAAAATTGCTTAACGACCGCACTGAAGACGGTTTTGTTTTTCGTGTTGATCTCAGGCTGCGTCCGGAGGGTGAATCGGGTGAAATAGCATATTCTCTTGCCAGCCTGGAGGTCTACTACCAGTCATGGGGACGAACTACTGACAGATTAGCTCTGCTCAAGGCAAAACCTGTTGGCGGCTTCAGGCGCCTTGGCGAGGAGTTCATCGGTCTTATGGAGCCCTTCGTCTACCGAAAGCATCTTGATTACAGCGCTTTAGAGGAAGTAGGCGCGTTAAAGGAGAAGATCGATATTCATACTGGAGCTGCAAGGGAGGGCATCAACGATGTAAAGCTCGGACGGGGAGGTATAAGGGAGATCGAGTTTCTGGTCCAGAGCCTCCAGCTCATCAACGGCGGGAGAAACCCGGTCATCAGGGGACGAAATACCCTCCAGTCCATCGATCGCCTCATGAGGAACGGCTACCTGACGGAAAGAGATGCGGAGTCTTTGTCTTCGGCATATATATTTCTAAGAACCGTAGAACACCGGGTGCAGCTTGTTGAGGAACGGCAGACGCATACACTGCCGGCGAATCAGGAATCACTGGAAAAGCTGGCCTTTGCTATGGGGTACTCAAGGGAGGGTGTGGGAGACTGGAAATCCTTCGAACATGCCCTTGGTAAATTCACAGGTATGGTACAGGATAGTTTCGATCGCCTCTTTTTCAGAAGCAAGGTTCCGTTTACAGAAGTTTTTGAAGAGCATGTCAAACTCATGAGCGACGATCTGTCCTATGAGGAAGCGATAACTGAAATGAAAAGCCTGGGTTTTACAGATCCTGAAACCGGTTACAGGAATCTCCTGCTGCTCAGGGACGGGCCGGAGTTCGGCCATTTCCCGGATAGCTGCAGGGATCTTCTCAGGAGGATAGCTCCCCGCCTGCTGGATGAGTTGAA